>CALFMR010000499.1 GCA_937880585.1 uncultured Acidobacteriota bacterium | reverse complement strand
CCGTCGTACTCTGGTTCCGACAGCCGGCGGCGCGCGCGCGGCTGCACGCGGCGATTCTGCGGCTGCCGTACTTCGGACCGCTCGCCCAGCGCTTCGCGACGGCGCAGACGTCCCGGACGCTCGCGACGCTGCTCGGCGGCGGCATCCCGCTCGTCTCGGCGCTCGACGTGGTCGCGAAGGCCGCGGGCAACCGTGCGATCGGCGCGGGCCTGATGACCGTCGCGCGGCAGGTGCGCGAAGGCGCGTCGCTCGCCGGATCGCTCGCCGACCAGAAGATGTTTCCGCACGTCGCCATCGAGATGGTGGAAGTCGGCGAGTCGACGGGCGCGCTCGCCGACATGCTCAACAGCATCGCGGACTTCTATGACGAAGAGAACGAGACGAGCCTCGAACGCTTCTCGAATCTCATCCAGCCGGCGCTGCTCGTCGTGATGGGCGTCGTGATCGCCGGGCTGTTGCTCTCGCTCTACATGCCGCTCTTCAAGCTGTCGTCGCTGAGCTGACGCTGACCATGACCGACTATCCCTCGTCGCCGCCCGCCACGCTCGATCCCGCGACCACGCCCACGCCGGGCGGCCGGCTGGGCGAGGAACGCGAAGCGCGGCGGCTCGCCGCGCGCTACGAGCTCGAGTTCGTCGATCTCGAAGAGTTCCACATCGATCACGAGCTCTTCCGGACGATCCCGGCCGAGCTGATGCTGCGCTACGGCTTCGTCCCCTACCGCCGCGACGGCCAGACGCTGCTGATCGTCGTCTCCGACCCGCGCGATTTGCAGACGATCGACGCCGTGGGCCTGCAGCTCGGCACACCCGTGCGCGTGTGCGTGGGGACGCCGTCGGCCATCCAGTCGATCCTGAAGAAGAGCGAGAGCTCGCAGCGCGTGCTCGAGGAGGCGACCGAGAGCTTCCAGCTCCAGATCGTCCGCGAGGACGACACCGGCGAAGAGAACCTGACGGTCGAGAAGCTGACGTCGGACGCGAGCCCCGTGATTCGGCTCGTCGACTCGATGGTGTTCACCGCGCTGCAGCGGCGCGCGTCGGACATCCACGTCGAGACGCAGGACGACGCGGTCGTCGTGAAGTACCGGATCGACGGCGTGCTGCAGCCGGCGATGAAGTCGATCGACAAGCGGCACCACACGACGATCATCTCGCGCATCAAGGTCATGGCCGAGCTCGACATCGCCGAGAAGCGCGTGCCGCAGGACGGCCGGTTCCGGCTGCGCGTGCGCGGCAAGACGATCGACTTCCGCGTGTCGATCATGCCGAGCGTCCACGGCGAAGACGCCGTCATCCGCATCCTCGACAAGGAATCGATCAGCGAGCAGTTCACCGAGCTGAAGCTCGACATCCTCGGGTTTCCCGAAGACGAGATGCGGCGATTCCGTCGCTACATCCGTGAGCCGTACGGCATGGTGCTCGTCACCGGCCCGACCGGCAGCGGCAAGACGACGACGCTGTACGCATCGATGTCGGAAATTCGATCGATCGAGGACAAGATCATCACGATTGAAGATCCGGTCGAGTACCAGCTCCGCGGCATCACCCAGATCCCGATCAACGAGAAGAAGGGCCTGACGTTCGCGCGCGGCCTGCGTTCGATCCTGCGGCACGACCCGGACAAGATCATGGTGGGCGAGATCCGCGATCCGGAGACGGCGCAGATCGCCATTCAGTCGGCGCTCACCGGTCATCTCGTTTTCACGACGGTCCACGCCAACAACGTCATCGACGTGCTCGGGCGCTTCCTCAACATGGGCGTCGAGGCCTATCAGTTCGTCTCGGCGCTCAACTGCGTGCTCGCCCAGCGGCTCGTGCGGCGCATCTGCGAACATTGCAAGCGTCCGGTCGAGATCGCGCCCGAGGCGCTGGCGGAATCGGCCATCGACCCCGAGCTCGCGCGCCGGCACATCTTCTATGAAGGCGCCGGCTGCATCGAGTGCGGCGGGACGGGCTTCAAGGGCCGCACGGCGATCTGCGAGCTGATGGACCTGTCGGACCGCATTCGTGACATGATTCTCGACCGTCGCCCGACCTCCGAGATCAAGCGGGCCGCCCGTGATGACGGCATGGTCTTTCTGCGTGAGTGCGCCGTCGGGCGCGTCCTCGACGGCGTGACGACGCTGCGCGAGATCAACAAGGTGACCTTCGTCGAGTGAGGCCCCCGTTGCCGCGATCTTCCTGGCTGGCGCCGCCGCCCATCACCACCGCCATCGAAGTGGCTGCACGCCGCGTCACGGTCGTCGAGGCTGCCCGCGGCGCGTCGGGGCTCACGGTCGCGCACGAGGCCGTGGCCGCGCTGCCGGACGGTGCGGTCGCGCCGGCGCTTTCGGGCGACAACATCACGGATCCGGCGGCGGTCGCTGATGCGATTCGCGCCGCGCTCGAACGCGCGAGCATGGGATCGGTCCGCCGCGCCGCGCTCATCGTGCCCGACAGCATCGCGCGCGTGGCGCTCGTGCCGTTCGAACACGTGCCCACCCGTCGTCGCGAGCTCGACGAACTTCTGCGCTGGCAGCTTCGCCGGACGATGCCGTTCTCGATTGACGAAGCGGTCGTCACGCACTTTCCCGCGAGCACGACCGATCAGGGCACGATCATCGCTGCCGTCGTGGCGCGTCGCGACGTCGTGGCGCAGTACGAGGCCGTGCTGTCGAGCATCGGCATTCACGCGGGGCTCGTCGACCTCGCGAGCTTCAACGTCATGAACGCGGTCGTCGCCGTCGGCGGGGAAGTGGACGGCGACTGGCTGCTCGTGCATCTCGCGGCCGGCGCGGCGACGCTCGCCATCCTGCGCGGACGCGCGCTCATGTTCTACCGGCATCGACCAGCACTCGACGAAGAGTCGATCGGCGCGCTCGTGCACCAGACGGCGATGTACCACGAGGATCGGCTGGGCGGCGGCTCGTTCGCGCGCGTGTGGCTGTGTGGATCCGGCACGGCCGCGGAAGACGCGCGTCAGGAGATCGGCCGCCGGTTGGGCTTGCCGGCTGAAACCGTCGACGTCCGGAGTGCCGCCACCTGGCGCGACACGGGAGCGCCGGCCGGCGACGGCCTCGACGCGCTCGCCGCGCCCATCGGCCTGCTCGTCCGCGATCGGGACGCGGCGTAACGCGCGATGCTCGGCGGCAACCTCTCCAGTCGGCCCTTTTACAACGAACGCGGCGTCACGCTCGCGCTCGGCGTGGCGGCGCTCATCGTCATCCTGCTCACCGCGTTCAATGCCACGAGGCTCATGCAGTTGTCCTCCGAGCGCCGGCAGCTCGCCGCGGCCATTGCCGCCGATCGCACCGCGGCGGCCGCCGCGCGCGAGCGCACCGCGGCCACGCGGCGCACGGTCGACGAGACGGCGCTGACCGAGCTCGCCGGCGCCACGCGTGAAGCCAACGACCTCATCGATCGCCGTACGTTTTCGTGGACGGAGTTGTTCGCCGCCATCGAGCGGACGCTGCCGACCGACGTGCGTCTCTTGCGTGTCTCGCCACGCGCGGACCGCGGCGTCTTCAAGGTGAGCTTCGCCGTGAGCGCGCGCCACTTCGACGACGTCGACGCGTTCATCGATGCGCTCGTTCACACCGGCGCGTTCCGCGACGTCGTTCCCGTCGCGCAGCAACTGCAGGACGACGGATCGTACGCGGCGACGATCGAGGCGGCGTACGCGCCGGGGGCGTCCGCGTCCGTTCCCGCGGCTCCCGCATCCGACGCCACGCCGGCGCGTCCACCGCGCGCGGCAGGAGGCGAGGGCCGATGACGCTCTGGCATCGCGTCTTCGAAGAGCGCCGTCCGGTCATTCTCGCGCTGGCCATCGCGCTCGTGGCCAACCTCGCGGCGCTGTTGCTCGCGGTCCTGCCGCTGCGATCGTCGGTCGAGACGGCCACGGTCGAAGCGGGTGAGGCGCACGCCGCGCTGCTGCAGGCACGTCGGCTGCAAACGCAAGTCGACGGCGCGCAGTCGAGCAAGACGCGGGCGGAACAGGAGCTCGGTCAGTTCTACGCCGACGTCCTGCCGCCCGATCAGCCAACCGCGACGAAGACCGCGACCGTCTGGCTGAATCAGGCCGCGCAGGATGCGGGTGTCGTGCTGACCGACACGCACTTCGTCGTCTCGCCCGTGCGCGATAGCCGGCTGTCGCGCGCGCAGGCGCAGGTTACGCTGCAGGGGCGCTATCCGAACATCCGGCGCTTCCTCTATGCCGTCGAGACCGCGAAGGAATTCATCATCGTCGAAAGCGTCGAGCTCGCGCAGAGCAGCGACACGCGGCAAGCGAACGACCTGCTGCAGGTCTCGCTCGTCGTCTCGACGTACTTTCGGACGCCGCCGACGTCATGAACTGGCTTCCGCCCCCAGGTCCGGCACGCCAGCGCCAGGTGCTGCTGCTCGTCGGCTTGCTCGTGGTGCTGGCGATTCTGGCCTGGGTCGAATTTGGTCCGGCCCGTACGAGCCCCACGGCGTCCAATCCACAGGCACGTCCCGCGGCCGGGGCCGCGCCGCTCGTCGTGCCGGCTCCGGTGAAGCTGGACGCGTTGACCGCCGTGCCTGCGCCCGAGGCGGTCGGACGCAATCCGTTCGGGTACGGGCCACCGCCACGAGTCGCGGCGCCGCCGATGTCACAGGCGCCCATGGTGCTGCCGCCCCAGCCCGTGGGTCCGCCGGTGCCGCAGGGTCCGCCGCCGATTCCGCTCGCGTTGACGGGCCTCACCGACATGCCGGGGCCGCACGGGACAATGGCGACGCTCAAGGAGGCCGGGTCGGGCGCGCTGTTCCAGGCCTTTGAAGGCGACGTCGTGGACGGCCGATACCGTGTCGTGAAGATCGGCCTGCAGTCAGTGGTGGTCTCCTATCTGGACGGGTCCGGCAGTCGGACGCTTCCGCTGGGAGGCCAGGAGTGACGGCGGGTGACCGGACGCAGCCGACCGGGCGCGCGTCGACACGAAGCCGGATTCGAGGAAGCGAAGGGACGATGACCGGACGATGGCAGTGGGGCGGCGTGGTGCTCGCGCTGGCGGTTCTGTTCGCCAGCGGCTGCGCGACGAGCCGTGCGATGCACCGCGCGGAGGCGGCCGTCCAGCACGGCGACTACGACTCGGCCGTCGCCTACTACCGCGATGCGCTCGCGGCCGAGCCCAATCGGGTCGATCTACGCATCGCCCTGCAGCGGACGACGATGCGTGCGTCGGAGGCGCACATCTCGCGCGCGCGCAAGCTCGAAGCCGACAACCAGCTCGCCGGCGCCCTGGCCGAATACCGGCTCGCGGCCGACCTCGATCAGGCCAACACGATGGCCACGAACAAGGTGGCCGAGCTCGACCGGCGCATCCGCGAACAGACGGAAGCCGCGCGGCCGCAACCGCGCATCAACGGTCTGCGCCAGCAGGCGGAGCAGAACTCGCCGATCCCGCATCTCGATCCGCGGCAGCCCGTGCCGAAGATGCAGTTCACGAATACGGCGGTGCGCGATCTGCTGAAAACGATCTTCGACATCACCGGCATCAACGTGACGTATGACGCCGGGCTCGACGCGCAGCTCAGCCGTCCGTACAGCCTCGATCTACAGGAGACGCCGCTCGAGGACGTGCTCAATCAGGTGCTCGCGGCCAACGGATTGACGTACAAGGTCATCAATCCGCAGACCGTTTTCATCTACCTCGACAATCCCGGCAACCGGCAGAAGTACGAGGATCAATACGTCCGCACGTTCTACATCTCGCACTCGGATCCGGCCGAGCTCATCCAGATCCTGAACCAGATCATCCCGACGAACGTGCCGGTGCGTCCGGCCTTCCAGGTCAACAAGTCGGCCAACACGATCGTGGTGCGCGCCACGGCGCCCGTGATGCAGATCGTCGATCGCGTCATCGCGTCGAACGATCGGCCGAAGCCGGAAGTGCTGATCGAAGCGGAGATCCTCGAAGTCGATCGCTCGTTCATCCGGCAGCTCGGCGTCGATCTGAACCAGTACTCGCTCGGCTTCACGTTCTCACCCGAGCTCGCGCCGCCGAACACGCAGTCGACCGCGGGCGCGTTTCCGTCCGGACCGCCGCCCTTCAACCTGAACACGCTCAGCCGTGGCACGAGCCCGGCGGACTTCTACGTGACGTCGCCGACCGCGCTCGTCCGTCTGCTCGAATCGAACTCGACGACGCGCGTGCTCGCCAAGCCGTCGATGCTCGGCCGCGACGGCGAAGTCATGACGCTCGCGCTCGGCGACCTCGTCCCGATTCCGACGACGAGCTTCAGCTCGGCCGGCGCGGGCGGCATTGCGAACATCTCGACGACGCAGGTGAGCTACCAGGCGGTCGGCGTGAACCTCGTCTTCACGCAGCACGTGACCTATCAGGACGACGTCGTCCTCGACGCGATGAAGCTGGAGAAGAGCGGGCTCGGTCAAAACATCGACGTCGGCGGCCAGTCGTTCCCGACCATCGTCTCGCGGAGCGCGTCGGGATCGCTGCTCCTGCGCGACGGCGAGTCGAACCTCATCGCGGGTCTGTTGCGCGACGACGACCGCCGGACGTTGAAGTCGCTGCCGGGCCTGACGAATCTGCCGATCCTGCGATCGATCTTCGGCAACACGAATCGCAGCGTCGATCAGACCGAC
>CALFMR010000498.1 GCA_937880585.1 uncultured Acidobacteriota bacterium | reverse complement strand
AGCGCGCTCTCGTCGGTGATCTTGGTGATCTCCGAGGTGCGATCGGCGGGCACCGGGCCCACCGCGGCGGTCGACACCGGCTCGTCGTAGAGCGCGACGTTGGCCTTCTCCAGCGCCTCCTGCATGGCCCGCGCGTCGGGGAAGCGATCCTCGCGGCGGAACGCCAGCGCGCGATCCACCACCGCGGCGAGCTCCGGCGCCAGGAAGACGGGCTCGAGCTCATCGCGTCGGAAAACGCCGTGAGCCAGGCCGTGCTCGAGGCGGCCGGCAGCATCTTCACCAACAAGTACGCCGAGGGGTATCCCGGCCGCCGCTATTACGGCGGCTGCGAGTTCATGGACGTGGCCGAGTCGCTCGCCATCTCGCGCGCGAAGAAGCTCTTCGGCGCCGAGCACGCCAACGTGCAGCCGCACTCGGGCGCGCAGGCGAACATGGCCGTCTACATGGCCGTGCTCCAACCGGGCGACACGATTCTCGGCATGAACCTCGCCCATGGCGGTCACCTGACGCACGGCCATCCGCTGAACTTCTCGGGCAAGTACTTCAAGATCGTGCCCTACGGCGTGCGAGCCGAAGACGAGCGCCTGGACTACGACGAGCTCGATCGTCAGGCCCGTGAGCATCGTCCGAAGCTCATCGTCGTCGGTGCGAGCGCGTATCCGCGGCAGATCGACTTCGCACGCATCCGCCGGACGGCGGACGAGGTCGGGGCGCTCGTGATGACCGACATGGCGCACATCGCGGGCCTCGTCGCGGCGGGTGAACATCCAAGCCCGGTCCCCTACTCCGACTTCGTCACGACGACGACGCACAAGACGCTGCGCGGGCCGCGCGGCGGGATGATCCTGTGCCGTGAACGGTTCGCGAAGGACATCGACCGTGCCGTGTTCCCGGGCGTGCAAGGTGGACCGCTGATGCACATCATCGCGGCCAAGGCCGTGTGCTTCAAGGAAGCGCTCGCGCCGGCGTTCCGCACCTATCAACAGCAGATCGTCCGTAACGCCGCGCGTCTGGCGGCCTCGCTGTCGGCTGCGGGCTTCCGTCTCGTGAGCGGCGGCACGGACAACCACCTGATGCTCGTCGACGTCTTCTCGCGCGGCATCACCGGTAAGGCCGCGGAGGCGGCCCTCGGCCGCGCCAACATCACGGTCAACAAGAACGCGATCCCCTTCGACAAGAATCCGCCGATGGTGGCGAGCGGCGTCCGCGTCGGCACGCCGGCCGTCACGACACGCGGCTTGCGCGAAGCGGACATGGACACGGTCGGCGCGCTCATCGCGCGCGTGCTGGCGGCACCGGACGATGAAGCCGTTCTCCGCGCCGTCGGCGCCGACGTCGAAGCCTTGTGCCGGACGTTCCCGCTGTACCCGTCGCTCGCGGACTGATCGACGCGGTCGGCGACGCCCTCGCCGACACCGGGCCCTTCGCGCGCGCGTTCGAGGGCTTCGAGTCGCGCCCCGGCCAGCGGCAGATGGCCGCGGCCGTGGCGGCGGCGTTCGTCGACGGTGGCGTGCTCGTCGTCGAGGCGGGGACTGGCACCGGCAAGACAGTCGCCTATCTGGTGCCAGCCATGCTCGATGGCCGGCGCGTCCTTGTCTCGACGGGCACGCGCACGCTCCAGGATCAAATCTTCCATAAGGATCTGCCGTCGCTCACGCACGCGCTCGGGCGCAACGTGCGCGCGACGTACATGAAGGGGCGCACGAACTACCTGTGCCTGCACCGGTTCGAACGGCTCCGCGAGGTCGAAGCGGCGCTGCCGCCTGCCGAACGCGCGGTGCTCGAACAGGTCGCTGAATGGCGCGGCGTCACCGAGACAGGCGACCGGACGGAGATCGACGATCTCCCGGACGATCTACCGTTCTGGAGCGAGCTCACGGCGACGAGCGATCAGTGCCTCGGCCGTGACTGCCCCGCCTACGCCGCCTGCTTCGTCACGCGGATGCGCGAGCGCGCCGCCGAATCCGACATCGTCATCGTCAACCATCACCTGCTGTGCGCGGATGCGTCGGTGCGGCAGGGAGAGTTCGGCGCGGTCATCCCGGAGTGCGACCTGGCCGTCATCGACGAAGCGCACCAGATCGAGGACGTCGTCACGCAGTACTTCGGCGTGTCGCTGAGCGCGGCGCGCGTCGATGAGCTCGAGCGCGACGTGAAGCGGACGGTCGCCGAGACCGCGGCCGTCGACACGTCGACGGCCGCCGGTCTCCGCTCGGCGCTCGACGACGCCGCGTTCGACGCGCGGCGCCTGTTCGACGCCGCGCGTCTCGCCATGGCCGCTGGCGCGCGCCGTGGCGAGCGGCGGTCAGTCACGGGCGACCTCGCCCGCGACTGGCAGCCGATGCGCGAAGACCTGGACGCGTCGCTCGCCGTGCTGGCCGACGCGCTCGCGTCGGCCTCGTCCGGGCGCGATGCGCTCGCCGCGCTTCGCGCCCGGGTCGGGGCCTTGCGCGAAGACCTCGCGCTCGTCGTCGCGAGCGACGACGAGCGCTACGTGCGATTCGCGGAGGCGCGAGGCCGGAGCGTGGCGCTCCGGGCCGCGCCGATCGACGCCGCGTCGCTCATCCGCGAGCACGTCATCGGGCAGCGACACGCGACCGTCCTGACGTCGGCGACGCTCGCCGTCGACGGGTCGTTCGACTACGCCGTGGCACGCTTCGGTGCCGACAGCGCGTCCACGCTGCGATTGCCGTCGGAATTCGACTACGCGTCACAGTCCGTGCTGTACCTGCCGACGGACCTTCCCGATCCGCGCTCACCCGACTTCAACGCGGCGGCCGCGCGCCGCGTGGCCGCCATCCTCGAATGCACGAACGGGCGTGCGTTCGTGCTGTTCACGTCCTATGCCGCGCTTCACGCCGTGCGCGCGGCGCTCGACGCGCGCGTCCGGTGGCCGCTCTTCGTGCAGGGCACGGCGCCGCGAACCGCGCTCCTGCGCGATTTCCGCGCGACGCCGCACGCGGTGCTCCTGGCAACGTCGAGCTTCTGGCAGGGCGTCGATGTCGCGGGCGACGCGTTGAGCTGCGTGATCATCGACCGGCTGCCATTTGCCTCACCGGGCGATCCGCTGGTGGCGGCGCGCCTCGAAGCGGTCGCGGCCCGGGGCGGCCATCCGTTCCACGACTATCAGGTGCCGCAGGCCACCCTGACTCTGCTCCAAGGACTGGGACGGCTCATTCGGACGCGCAACGACCGCGGCGTCCTGGCGGTTCTCGACCCGCGCCTGACGCGCATGTCGTACGGTCGCCGGTTCCTGGCCTCGATGCCGCCGGCGCCGGTGACTGCCGATCTCGAGACGATCCGCCGCTTCTTCGCCTGAGCCGTGGACGCTCGACGGCCGGTCGGCTCGTTGTAAACTGACGTGCAGGTGTGATCTCGAGGAGGATGTTATGAACGGCAGGTTTTTCGCTCGCGGCGTGTTCGCGGGACTCGTGGCGGCGGCGTTCATCGCTGCGGCCGTCCCGGCGTATGCGCAGCTTGGCACAATCAAAGGACGCGTCGTCGACGAAGCGGGCAAGCCCGTTGCGGGAGCCGACCTCACGTTCGACTTCACGGGCGAGCTCAATCTGCACTTCACGGGCAAGACCGACGACAAGGGCGAATTCATTCGCGCCGGACTCCAGGCGGTGCAAGGGCGCTGGAACGTAACGGCCAAGAAGGGCAACCTCGCCGGCATCGCCGCCAACGTCGACGTCCAGTTGGGCTCGACCACGGTCGTGCCCGACATCGTCATTCGTGAGGGCGGCGCGGCCGGGGGGAACGGTGAGCCGTCGGCCGAGCAGAAGGCACAGGCCGCACTGCAGAAGCTGTTCACCGACGTCAAGGCGGACATGGCCGCCGGCTCGTACGATGACGCCATCACGAAGCTCAACGGGCAGATCGCCAAGGACGAAAAGTGCTCGGAGTGCTATCTGCAGTTGGGCGATGCGTACCTCAAGAAATCGGATGCGGACAACGCCGAGAAGTCGTACCTCAAGGCCGCCGAGATCGATCCGCAGGCGGCGCAGGCGGCCGACGCCTACGACGCCCTGGCCAACCTGTACAACGGCCAGCGCAAGTTCGACCAGGCCGGTCAGATGAGCCAGAAGGCGATGGCCATCCGCGGCGCGTCGGGCGGCCCCGCTGACGCCACGTCGCTCTTCAACGCGGGCGTCATCTTCTGGAACCAGTCGAAGATCGCCGAGGCCAAGGAACAGTTCCAGAAGGCCATCCAGCTCAAGCCCGACATGGCCGAGGCGCAGTACTACTACGGCATGTGCCTCGTGAACGAGGGCAACGTGGCCGACGCCAAGGCGGCGCTGCAGAAGTACCTACAGCTCGCGCCAACGGGGCCGAACGCGGCGACGGCGAAGTCCATCCTCGACACGATGCAGTAACATGCCGGCCGACGCGGCCATTGCCAGCCGTCTCGACGCGGTACGCCGCCGCCTGACCGCGGCGGCGCACCGCGTCGGACGTTCCCCATCCGACATCCAGCTCGTCGCCGTCTCCAAGACCTTCGCGGCCGAGGCCGTGCGTGCGGCAGCCGCCGCCGGTCAACGCGCGTTCGCCGAGAACCGCGTGCAGGAGTCCATGCCGAAGATCGAGGCGCTCGCCGATCTCGATCTCGAGTGGCACCTCGTCGGTCATCTGCAGTCGAACAAGGCCCGCAAGGCCGCAGCCGCGTTCCACTGGATTCAGTCGATCGACTCCGCGGATCTCGTCGCACGTGTTGGCGCTGCAGCGAACGAGGCGGGACGCATCGTCCGCGTGCTCGTGCAGGTCGATCTGGCTCACGAGACGACCAAGCACGGGGCCGCATCCGATGCCGTCCGGCGCGTCGTGGACGCCGCCGTCGAGACGCCAAGCGTCGAGCTGAGAGGCCTCATGCTCGTCCCACCGGCGCCGGAACGCGCCGAAGATTCGCGCCCGTGGTTCCAGCGGCTGCGCGCGGTGCGCGACGAGCTCGTCGCGGGCGGCGTGCCGCCAGATCGCCTGCGCGACCTGTCGATGGGCATGAGCGGCGACTTCGAGGTCGCGGTCGAAGAAGGCGCGACGATCGTCCGCGTCGGCAGCGCGATCTTCGGAGCGCGCTGATTACCCCCTGGCTCTTACTTTCCTCAGCGCACGCGCCGCAGCAGACGTCCCCAGCGGACGCCGGCGAAGCCGCCGCTGCCAGGCGATCCATCGGCGATCGAGAAGTAGATGAACATCGCTCGGCCCTTGATGTAGTCCTCGGGCAGGAAGCCCCAATAGCGGCTGTCCTCCGAGTCGTCGCGGTTGTCGCCCATCATGAAGTACTGCCCGGCGGGCACGGTGACCGGACCGTAGGTCTCGCGGAGATCGTTTGCGTGCTCGGGCGCATCGTCTGGTGGCGGAGGCTCGAGGAATTGGACGTAGGGCTCGTTGAGCGCCTGCCCGTCGACGTAGACGCGTTTGCGCCGCATCTCGATCCGCTCGCCCGGCAGCCCGATGACGCGCTTGATCAGGTCGCGGTCCGGCTGTTGAGGCGACTTGAACACGACGATGTCGCCGCGCCGGACGTCACGATGCGGCAGCACGACGCGCTCGAGCGCGTTGGCCGTCGGCGCCAGCTCCATCTTGTTCACGATGAGATGGTCGCCGATGAGTAGGTTCTGCTCCATCGACCCGGACGGGATCTTGAACGCCTGGAACACCCACGTCCGGACGAACAGCGCGAGGATGACGGCGACGACGAGCGACTCGAAGTACTCGCGGACGACGGACTTCTTCGGCGGCGAAGCGGAGCGACGCGTCATTCGTCCTGCCCCACTTTGAGCACGGCCAGAAACGCCTCCTGCGGGATCTCGACGCGGCCGACGCGCTTCATCCGCTTCTTCCCTTCCTTCTGCTTCTCGAGCAGCTTCCGTTTGCGCGAGATGTCGCCGCCGTAGCACTTGGCGAGGACGTTCTTTCTGAGCGCCTTGACCGTCTCGCGCGCCACGATACGGCTGCCGATGGCCGCCTGGATGGCGACCTCGAACATCTGCCGCGGGATGAGCTCGCGCATCTTGGCCGCAAGCGCGCGGCCGCGCGCGTAGGCCGTGTCCTCGTGCACGATGATCGACAGCGCGTCGACCGGCTCGCCGTTGACGAGGATGTCCAGCTTGACGAGCGGCGACGCCCAGTAACCGGTCACGTGATAGTCGAGCGACGCGTACCCGCGCGAGATCGTCTTCAGCCGGTCGTAGAAGTCGAGGACGACCTCGTTGAACGGCAGTTCGTAGGTGACGAGCACGCGGTCGGCCGAGAGGTACTCCAGGCCCTTCTGGATGCCGCGCTTCTCCTGGCACAGCTCGAGAATCGCGCCCACGTGCGTCGACGGCGTCAGCATCGTCGCCGTGATGACGGGCTCCTCGATCGTGTCGATGCGGCCGGGATCGGGCAGCTTGGCCGGGCTGTCGATCTCGGTCACCACGCCGTCGGTCGTCGTCACGCGGTACAGGACGCCCGGCGCGGTCGTCACGAGGTCCATGTTGAACTCGCGCTCGAGCCGCTCCTGGACGATCTCCATGTGCAGAAGACCGAGGAAGCCGCAGCGGAAGCCGAAGCCGAGCGCCGCCGAGCTCTCGGGCTCGAAGAAGAACGACGCGTCGTTCAGCCGCAGCTTCTCGAGTGCGTCGCGCAGCTCGGGATACTCGGAGGCCTCGACGGGATAGAGGCCCGCGAACACCATCGGCTTCAGTTCCTTGAAGCCCGGAAACGGCGTGGCCGCCGGCCGCGCGGCATCGGTGATCGTATCGCCCACCTTCGCGTCGGTGACGGTCTTGATGTTGGCGACGAGGAACCCGACCTCGCCGACGCCGAACTCGGCGACCGGCACGGGCTTGGGCGTGAACACGCCGATCTGGTCGACGGGAAACTCCTGGCCGGTCGCCATCAGGCGAATCTTCATGCCGGGCCGCAGGACGCCGTCGATGACGCGCGCGAGGATCACCACGCCGCGGTACGCGTCGTACCACGAGTCGAAGATGAGCGCCTTGAGCGGCGCGTCGGGATCGCCCGCCGGCGGCGGGAGGAGCGAGACGATGGCCTCGAGGATCTCGGGCACGCCGCGGCCTTCCTTCGCGCTCGCGAGGATGGCTCCGTCGGCGTAGTTGCCTTCTGACTCCTCCTCGACAATCGACTCGCCGCAGACAGGACACAGACCGCGCTGCCGCAGAGCCAACGCTTTCCGGTCCCACTGGTCCAGCTTGCCGGCTTTCACCGTGCGCCGCTTCGCCCAGTAGTCTTTCAGCGTCGGGTCGTCCGGAGAAGCCGTGCCCCTCACCATCACATGCCGCTCGATGGGCGTCCAGCAGAACTTGCGCATGTAGATGTTGCGGTCGAGACCGAACACCCAACAGTCGCTTCGCCGATGGTGGTGGCGGTCAGCATGCGGCGTTCCGATTCCAGGTCGGGATAG
>CALFMR010000497.1 GCA_937880585.1 uncultured Acidobacteriota bacterium | reverse complement strand
GACGTCGCTGACGCTCAGCGCGCCGAAGACGAGAATCGGCAGCGTCAATCCCGCGCGCCGCAGCACGACGCCTTCCTCGATGTCCGCGCAGGCGAGCATCGACGCGCCGGCCGCTTCGAGCGCGCGCCCGACTTCGACGGCGCCGTGCCCGTACGCGTTCGCCTTGACGACCGCGATGATGCCGGGCGGAGGTGGCGCGCCCGCGATGGCGGCGGCTTCGCGCGCGAGAAGCGCGCGGATGGCGGCGAAGTTCGACTGGATGACGCCGAGATCGATCGTGGCGACCGTCGGCCGGGTCACGATCCGCCCGCGCCGCCGCCGTACGGAGCAGCAGCGAGATTCTCGAAGCGCGTGTACTGCTTGAGGAATGCGAGCCGTACGTCACCGATCGGCCCGTTGCGCTGCTTGCCGATGATGATCTCGGCGACGCCCTCACTCTCGGGGTTCGGCTCGCCCTCGTTCGTGTACATCTCCTCGCGATAGATGAAGAGCACGACGTCGGCGTCCTGCTCGAGGGCGCCCGACTCGCGCAGGTCGGAGAGCTGCGGCCGATGATTGCTGCGCGACTCGGACGCGCGGCTGAGCTGGCTGAGCGCGACGATCGGCACCTCGAGCTCCTTGGCGAGAATCTTCAGCGACCGCGAGATCGCCGCGAGCTCCTGCTGCCGGTTGTCGAAGCGGCCGCGCCCCTGCATGAGCTGCAGGTAGTCGATGACGATCAGGTCGAGGCCGTGCTCGAGCTTGAGCCGCCGCGCCTTCGCCCGCATCTCGAGGATGCCAGCCGACGGCGTGTCGTCGATGAACACCTTCGCGTCGTGCAGCCGCCCGAACGCGCCGACCAGCCGCTCGTAGTCCTGGTCGCCGAGGTACCCGCCGCGGAAGCGGTGCGCGTCGACGCGCGCCTCCGAGGTGAGCATGCGCATGAAGAGCTGGTCCTTCGACATCTCGAGACTGAAGATGCCGACCGACTTGCCGGCGTCGACCGCGCAGTTCAACGCGATGTTGAGGATGAAGCTGGTCTTCCCCATCGATGGCCGCGCCGCGACGATGATGAGATCCGACTTCTGGAAGCCTGACGTCATCTCGTCCAGCTCGGTGAACCCGGTCGGCACGCCGGTGACGAGGCCGCGGTGCTGCTGGAGCTGATCGATGAGCTGGTAGCCGCTGTCGACGAGCGAGGCGAGCGAGACGAACCCGCTGCGCATCCGGTGCTCGGCGATCTGGAAGATCGATCGCTCGGCCTCGTCGAGCAGCACGTCGGCGTCCTCGTCGGCGTCGTAGGCGCGGCCGAGGACGTCGCTCGACGCCTGGATGAGGCGCCGCAGCGTCGATTTTTCCTTGACGATCCGCGCGTAGTATTCGACGTTGGCCGTGCGCGGGACGCCGTCGGTGAGCGAGGCGATGTAGGCCGGGCCGCCGACCTCGTCGAGCTCGCCCGACTTCGTGAGCGCGTCCTTCAGCGTCACGAGGTCGACCGGCTCGCTGCGATCGGTCAGCCCGACCATCGTCTCGAAGATGCGCCGGTGCGCGTGGCGGTAGAAGTCGTCGGCGTCGATGACCTCGGCCGCCTGATTGAACGCGTGGTTGTTGATCAGGACGGCGCCGAGCACGCACTTCTCGGCCTCGAGGTTGTGCGGCAGCGTGCGATCGGTCGTCGTGGGTGGCACGTCCGCCGCCTCCTCCGCGAGCCTACTCGGCCGGAACCACCTTCACGCGCAGCGTCGCCGTGACGTCGCGGTGGATCCGCACCGGCACCTCGTGTTCGCCGAGCGTCTTGAGCGGCTCGGCGAGCTGGATGCGGCGGCGGTCCACGGCGATCTCGCGCGCGGCGAGCGCCTCGGCGATGTCGGCCGAGGTGACCGATCCGTACAGCGTCTCGTTCTCGCCCACGCGCCGGGCGATGGCGATGTCGGCCGCCTCGATCGTGCGCTGCAGGCCCTGGGCCTCGGCGAGCTCGTCGGCGTCGCGCGCTTCGGCGCGCGCGCGTTCGCGTTCGATCTGCCGCTTGTTCTCGTCGGTGACGGCGAGCGCCAGCTTGCGTGGCAGGAGGAAGTTGCGCGCGTAGCCGCCAGCGACCTTCACGATCTCGCCGCGCCGGCCGAGGTGCTCGACGTGCTCGCGCAGAATGACTTCGATGGACATCGTCGCGTCTCCCTGACTCAGTCGGTCACGTACGGCAGCAGCGCGATCTGCCGCGCCCGCTTGATGGCCGTCTGCAGCGCGCGCTGGTGCGTCGCGCACGTCCCCGAGATGCGCCGCGGCTGGATCTTGCCCCGCTCGGGAATGAAGGCCGCCAGCATCTTCGTGTCCTTGTAGTTGATGTAGTCGATCTTCTCGACGCAGAACTTGCAGACGCGGCGCCGCCGGAAGAACGTGCGGCGTCCGCCGCCCTTCTCACCGCGACCGCCGGACCGTCCGCCTCGCCCGCCGTCCCTGTCCTTGTCTTTGTCCATCTCGCTCATCGCTCCACGCCTCCACGAACGGCCTGCTCCATGCCCCCGTCATCGTCGTCGTCTTCATCACGACGATGGCGCTCGCTTTCGGTCGGCTCGGGCGGCAGTCCGCGCCGCACGCGGCGGGCGGCCGTCGCCTGCTGACGGCGACTGCGCGCGCGCTCGGCCGCGGCAAGATCTTCGTCGACGCGCACGATCAGATGGCGGATGACGCCGTCGAGCACGCGCAGACGGCGATCGAGCTCGGCCGTCAGCGCGCCAGGTCCGTTGATGACCTCGAGCACGTAGACGCCTTCACGCTGGCCGCCAATCTCGTAAGCCAGACGCCGGCGTCCCCAGTTCTCGGTCTTTTCGATGACGCCCTCGAAGCGCTCGACGACCGCGGCGACCTGGTTGTGAATTTCAGCCAGGGCCTCTTCGGTCGCCTCTCCCGGGGCGATGTAGATCAGCTCGTACTGACGGACGGTGCTCATAGACCTCCTTATGGACATCAGGCCGCCCCCTTCATGAGGGCGGCAAGGAGCTTCGTTCGTTCTCGTCGTCCGGGGTCATGCCCCGGGCGCGTTGTTCGCATCGGCGTCTGCCGAGGCGTCCCAGCGATTATACGTGCGCATCGCCGGCTCCAGGCCCGACTCGACCCAGACTTCCACGGCGTCGGCCGCGCGCTCCACCGCGCTCGCCATGCGATCCCGCTCGTCGGCCTCGAAGCGCGAGAGCACGTGATCGGCGAGATCGCGCCGCTCGTCGCCTCGTCCCACCCCAATGCGCAGCCGCGGATAGGCGGACGTGCCGAGGTGCGCGGCCACGGACTTCAACCCGTTGTGCCCTCCGTCCGATCCTTCGCCCCGCACGCGCAGCCGTCCGAGCGGCAGCGCGACGTCGTCGCAGATGACGAGCAAGTCGGCCGGATCGATCCGGTAGTAGCGCGCGAGCCCGCCGATGGCCTCGCCGCTCAGATTCATGAACGTCAGCGGCTCGACCAGCCAGACGTCGTCGCCCGTGCCGCCGCGTCGCCAGCGCGTCTGGCGCGCCGCGTCGATGGGCGCCGCCTCGAATGCCCCGGCATGGCGCGTGGCGAGCCGCTCGACGACGTCGAAGCCGACGTTGTGCCGCGTGCCCGCGTACTGGCGGCCGGGATTCCCGAGACCGGCCACGAGCTTCACGGCGCTACGCCTTCTCGTCTTCCTTTTCGGTCTTGCCCTTCTTGATGACCTCAGGCTCGGCCGCCGCTGCCGGAGCCGCAGCCGCCGTCGCCTCGGCCGCCGCCGGCTCCGCCTCGGTCTTCGGTGCGACGACGTGAACGATCAGCATGTCGGCATCCGACACGGGCTTCCACGTGCCGCCGGTCGCGATGTCGCGCACGCGCACGCCGTCGTGCAGCATCAGCTCGGTGACGTCGACCGCAATCGACTCCGGGATGTCGCCCGGCAGGCACTCGACGACGAGCTCGCGGTGGACGAAGTCGACGATGCCGCCCTCGGCCTTGGCGCTCTTCGCCTCGCCCGTCAGGTGGATCGGCACGGTGACGCGAATGACCCTGTCCATCGCGACGCGATAGAAGTCCGCGTGGAGCAGGCCGTGCGACACCGGGTCGAGCTGGTATTCCTTGACGAGCACGCGAAGATCGCCGCCGCCCTCGAGCTTGAGCGCGATGAGCGTGTTGGCGCCGCCCTGCGAGTGCAGGATGCGCAGGAGCGACTTGGGATCGACGGCCACTGACTCGGCGGCCGACGCCTGTCCGTAGATCACGGCGGGGATGCGGCCTTCCCGGCGGAGACGCCCGGCGTTGTTCCGGCCGAACTGGTCGCGACGAACTGCCTCGAGCACTGCTTCCATGACGGTCCTGTCCTCTTCTTCGTCTCGCTACACGAACAGCTTGGAGACCGACGTCTCCTCGTGAATGCTCCGAATGGCCTGCGCGAGCAGGCGCGCGACCGAGAGCACGACGATCTTGCTGCACCCGGCGCGCTCGCCGTTCATCGGGATGGTGTTCGTCACGATGAGCCGGTCGATGGGCGCGGCCTCGATGCGCGCGATGGCCGGGCCCGACAACACACCGTGCACGGCACTCGCGATGACGCGGC
The DNA here is from genome assembly GCA_937880585.1 of uncultured Acidobacteriota bacterium. Classification (GTDB taxonomy): domain Bacteria; phylum Acidobacteriota; class Vicinamibacteria; order Vicinamibacterales; family SCN-69-37; genus CALFMR01. The sequence goes on along the minus strand of CALFMR010000497.1, from coordinate 2,865 downwards.
TCGCCCCGTTGTCCTTCAGCGCCTGCGCCGCCTTCTGAATCGTGCCCGCCGTGTCGATGATGTCGTCGGTGAGCACGCACACCCGTCCGCTCACGTCGCCGACCACGTTCATCACCTCGGCCGTGCCGTCCTCGCTGCGCCGCTTGTCGACGATCGCGAGGTCCGCGTCGAGCCGCTTCGCGTAGGCGCGCGCACGTTCCGCGCCGCCGACGTCGGGCGAGACGATCGTCACCGGGCCGTAGCGCTGCCGCGCGAGGTGCTCGATGATGACCGGCGCCGCGAACAGGTGATCGACCGGGATGTCGAAGAACGCCTGGATCTGCGCCTTGTGCAGGTCCATCGTCAACACCCGGTTCGCGCCGGCCGCGCTCAGCAGGTTCGCCACGAGCTTGGCCGAGATCGGCACCCGCGGCTTGTCCTTCCGATCCTGCCGCGCGTAGCCGTAATACGGAATCACGGCCGTGATGCGCGAGGCCGACGACCGGCGGAACGCGTCGATCATCACGCACAGCTCGACGAGGTGCTGGTCGACCGGCGACGACGTCGGCTGGATGATGAAGACGTCGGTGCCGCGGATGTTCTCGTCGATCTGGAACGAGACCTCGGTGTCCGGAAACCGGTGCAGCCGCGCGGCGCCGAGCGGGATGCCCAGATGCTCGGCAATCTCGCGGGCCAGCGCGGCATGCGCGCTGCCCGTGAACAACTTCAGCGGACCATGAGCCATAACGCTGTCGGACACACCACGTCGCCCGATCCCGAAAGAAACGTGATATTGGGGCGGAAGGATTCGAACCTTCGAATACGGGATCCAAAGTCCCGCGCCTTACCGCTTGGCCACGCCCCAGCACGCCGGCTCAGCCGGTCACATGCGCCACGGGGCGCGCGCGCCGGGCGTTCCGTCCGCCACGCGCCCGCCTGTGCGGTCATCGCGGACCCGTGCAAACCCGAAAGTGTATCACAGGCCCAGCCGGCGGCCTGCCTCCCGCCGGCCGATCGTCCGCGTGAGCAGCACGAGCCAGTCGGGCCGCTGCAGACGGCGGATCGCCTTGCGCGCGACGCCGTCTGGAAACACGCCGAAGACGGCCGACCCGCTGCCCGACATGGACACGGCGACGGCGCCTTCGCGCAGGCACGCACTGCGGATCTCGTCGATCATCGGATGGCGCGCGGCGACCGGGGCCTGCAGGTCGTTGGCGAGCGTGAGCGGTCCGCCGGGCCAGCCGACGTCGAGCGACGACGGCGCGGCCGGACGCGCGCCGCTGTGGGCGCGATCCTCGTCGAGCCACCGATACGCATCGGCCGTTGCCACGCCGAACGACGGTTTGATCACCACGACTTCCATCCGCCGCACGTCGTCGACGGGATAGAGCTCATCGCCGCGACCGACGCCGAGCGCCGTGCCGCCGAGCAGGAAGAACGGGACGTCGCTGCCGAGCTCGCGCGCAACGCGAATGAGGTCGGCGCGCGACCGCCGCGCGTGCCAGATCGCGTTGAGCCCGACGAGCGCCGCCGCGGCGTCCGCGCTGCCGCCGCCGAGACCGGCCGCCATCGGGATCTGCTTGTCGAGCCGCACGTGGACGTCGCGCGGCTCGCCGTCGCGGCCCATCGCGCGCCACAAGGCCTCGGCCGCGCGCCAGATGAGGTTCGTCCGATCGCTCGCGAGCCCGGGCGCGCGCACCATCAACGCGAATGGCCCGCGGCGGGGCGTGAGCGTCAGCCGATCGCCGAGCGCGATCGACTGCAGCAACGTCCGCACGTCATGGAACCCGTCGGGCCGCGCCGCGCCGACGCGCAGCATCAGGTTGATCTTGGCCGTCGGACGCACGACCATCGCCCGCGCCCCCATGCGTCCGGCTCGTCCGGCTTCCGCTCGCTCCTGATGTACTGCGGTGATCATCGTGATGCTCGAAAAGTGCTGTCTCGCGAGTCAACTTTACTTGCAGTGCGCTGGGGCACCCTCGCGACGCTCGTATCATCTTCTTTGCGATGCGCGGGGCCCCACCCCCGCGCCTACGGCGCTGCGGCACCCTCGCTACGCTCGGGGCCTTGCGGTGTCATCTTTTCTTACTTCGGGCTTCTGGCTTCTAACTTCTAACTTTTGCGTTACCTCGCCGCTCCCGATGCACGCAGTTCTTCGATCGACATCGGTGTCGCCGTGTCGGGGACGCGCACGCTGAAGACCGACGCCGGCAGCGGGCGATTGATCTCCGCGTCGTCAACGTGGAGGACGATCGACACGCGCGGATCCGCGCCCGGGGTGGATCGAATCGCCAGCCGGCTCGGCCGGCCGCTGTCGACGGCCTGATAGTCGACCTGCAGACCCGGCGCATCGCCCGCGCGCACGGCCCAGGCGCCGTTGCGATCCTCGAGGAACACGGTCGTGTCGCCGCTCACGACGCGCAGCACGTCGCCGTACCGCGCGGCCTCGGTCATCCCGTCGCTCGTCGATACGCACCCGGCGAGCACGGCCAGCAATCGCGCGGGACCAATCGGCACGCCGATGAGCGCGTCGACGATCGTATCTGCCGGCGCGTCGACGACGCGCTGGTCCTCGACGAGAAACAGCCGCGCGTGATCCGCCGTGCCAGCCATCGTGAAAACCAGTTGTCCCGACACGCGCGCTTCGAGTCCGATCTCCCCCGCCGAGGTCACCGCCAGACCGAGCACCGCGCTGGCGAACCCAGGGATGTGTCGATTCGCGACCGTACCCGAGAGGCCGAGTCGCGCGCGATATGTCCGCACGTTGCGGCATGCGTCGACGACCGCCGCCCAACGCGCGGCACCGTCCGGCGCCGCCGCGCCAAGCCCCGACGGGCGCACGAGCAAGCGTCCCGCGCACGCGCCGGCCGACGCGGCCAAGCCCGC
>CALFMR010000496.1 GCA_937880585.1 uncultured Acidobacteriota bacterium | reverse complement strand
CGTCGTGTGGCCCTTGGCCTCGATCGACACGCAGAACGCCGTACCGAATGTCGCGCTGTTCCGGTCGACCATGAGCGGGATCTCGAGCGCATCGAGCCGCGCGCCGGTCATGGGCAGGCAGATGAGACCGCGTCCTCGCGTGGCCATGAAGTTGATGGCTTCCGGCGTTACCGCCGAGGCGGCCATCGTCAAATCGCCTTCGTTCTCGCGGTCTTCGTCGTCGACGACGATGATGATGCGGCCGGCGCGGATGGCGGCAATCGCGTCCTCGACCGGCGCAAACGGCCCGCGGCGGGCCGATCCCGCCAGGCGAATCGAGGATCGAGACGAGGTGGTCATACGCGCGCGCGGGCCGCGGCAAACGGCACGCCTCCGGATTCGAGGACCGTCGAGAGCAGCCGGCTGACGTACTTGCCGAGCACGTCGCCTTCGAGATTGACGCGATCGCCGACACGCGCCGCGGCGAGCGACGTGTGCGCGAGCGTGAACGGAATCACCTGGACGCCGAATCGACCCGCCGCGAGCGAGGCCACCGTCAGGCTGATGCCGTCGACGGCGACCGATCCTTTCGGAATGAGCGAGGCCTCGAACGCGGCCGGCACGCTGACGTCGATCCAGCGGCAGTCGCCGTCCTCGCGCACCGTCAGAACCGATCCGGTCGCATCGACGTGACCGAGAACGAAGTGGCCACCGAGCCGTGCGTCGGCGCGAAGCGGCCGCTCGAGGTTGACGAGGCGTCCGATCGTCATGTCGCCGAGCGAGGTGACCGATAGCGTCTCGGGCGAAACATCGGCGGCGAATCCGCCCGCGTCGCGCTCGACGACCGTCAGACACACGCCGCTCACGGCGATGCTGTCGCCCAGCGCGAGCTCGGCGGCAAGGGACGTCGCCACGCGAAGACGTCGCGACGTGCCCTGGGGATCGATGCGGTCGATCCGTCCCGTCGCCTCAATCAGTCCAGTGAACATCGAACTCCACCAACTCGTCGTCGCCCAGACGCGTCGTCCGCGCGTCACGCGGATCGGGCAGGCCGGTCGGCGCGAGCGGGATGCCCGTGCCGAGCACGAGCGGTGTGCGGATCCATTGCACGCGATCGACGAGCCGTTCACCGGCCAACGCACGCTGCAGCGCCGGGCCGCCTTCGACGAGCAGCAGCACGACATCTCGCGCCGCCAGCCGCTCCAGCACGGGGCTGAGCGCCCGCGTCGGAAATGTCTCGACGATTGCGCCGCGGCTGGTGAGCGCGTCCACGTAGTCCGGGTGCGCCGCCGCCGTGTCGCGCGACACGACCATTATGACTGGGCCCGCCGCGAGCGTCGAGAAGACGCGGGCCGAGGCGCGTACCCGGCCCCGCCAATCCACGATGAGCCGGGCGAGAGGGCGCGCGCGATACGCGCCGCGCGCGGTGAGCTCCGGATCGTCGGCCAGCACCGTACCTGCACCGACCGCAATGGCATCGACTTCGGCGCGCTGACGATGGAAATAGCGATCCGCGACCTCACCCGTGAGCTTCACGCGCTCGCCCGGGCGACCGACGAAGCCATCGGCCGAAATTGCGGCTTTGACGATGACGAACGGCCGATGAGCGGTGATCCAGGTAAAGAACGGCGCGAGTTGGCGGCGCGCGTCGATCTCCTCCACGCCTTCGACGACCTCGACGCCATGCGCGCGCAGGTACGCGAAGCCCTGACCAGCCACGAGCGGATTGGGATCGGTCGTCGCGGCGACGACACGCGCGACGCCAGCGTCGGCGATGCGAACAGCGCAGGGCCCGGTTCGCCCGTGATGCGCGCACGGTTCGAGCGTCACGTAGAGCGTGGCACCTGCCGCGGCATCACCCGCTTCGTCGAGCGCGACGATCTCCGCGTGTCGTCCGCCCGGCGGCTCGGTCGTGCCCTGCCCGACGACGATGCCGTGCGGCGAGACGATGACGGCGCCGACCGACGGATTGGGCGACGTCCACCCGCGACCGCGCTCGGCGAGGACGAGCGCCCGCTCCATCCACGCGCGGTCGGCGTCGGCGGTCACCAGGTATCCGTGAAGAGCGCGTCGATGTACGCGGCCGCGTCGAATGGCACGAGGTCGTCGATCCCCTCGCCCACGCCGATGTAGCGGATCGGGAGTTTCAACTCGTCGGCGATCGCGATCGCGACGCCGCCCTTGGCCGTGCCGTCGAGCTTGGTGAGGACGATGCCGTTGGCGCCGCTCGCGCCCATGAACTCGCGCGCCTGGACGACCCCGTTCTGACCGACCGTCGCGTCGAGCACGAGCAGCACTTCGTGCGGCGCGCCATCGACGACGCGCGCGACGACGCGTCGAATCTTGTCGAGCTCAGCCATGAGGTTGGCGTGCGTGTGCAGTCGGCCGGCGGTGTCGACGAGCACGACGTCGCGGCCGCGCGCCTTGGCGGCGGTGAGCGCGTCGAAGGTGACCGCGGCGGGATCGGCGCCCGGCTGCGCACGGACGAGATCGACGCCCGCGCGATCCGTCCACACGGCGAGTTGCTCGACCGCGGCGGCTCGGAAGGTGTCGGCCGCGCAGACGAGCACGGACTGGCCGCCGGACTGATACACCTTCGCCAGCTTCCCCACGCTCGTCGTCTTGCCCGTGCCGTTGACGCCGACGATGAGCACGACGTGCGGGCGCGCGCCGTTCGGGACCACGGCCGACGCTTCGTTCAGGATCTGCAGCATCACGCGGCCGACGCGATCGCGGAGCGAGCCCGCGCGGTCCGCGCGTACGGCGGCGAGGATGCGTTCGGTCGCGCCGAGGCCGACATCGGCCGTGAGCAGCGCGTCTTCGAGCGCGTCGAGCGACGCGATGTCGCTCGGCCGGCCGGCTGTACGCGTCTGGCCGCTCGCAGCCGCGGGCGTCGCGGCGGGCGCCACGTCCGCGTCGGCGTTGAGCCGCTCGCGGATCTGCTGCGCGGTCTTGGCGAGACCGGCCCTAATGCGGGAAAAGATCGACGCCACGTCAGATGCCGTCCAGTTCGCCACGCTGCGGGCGCAGCATCAGGCAGCCCACGGCTTCACGTGGCGTACGCCGGCCGGCGAGCACTTCCGCCATCTCGGCCGTGATCGGCAGTTCCACGCCGCACCGTTGGCCGAGCGCGAGCGCCGCGTCGCACGTGCGCACGCCTTCGGCGACCATACGCATGCCGGCGAGAATGTCGGCGAGCGCGCGTCCGCGACCCAGCTCGATCCCGACGTGACGATTGCGACTCGGCCGGCCCGTACACGTGAGCACGAGATCGCCCATCCCGCTGAGTCCCGACACCGTCTCACGGCGTCCGCCCATCGCGCACGCAAGGCGCGAAATCTCGGTGAGTCCGCGTGTGATGAGCGCGGCAAGCGCGTTGTGGCCGAGGTGCAGCGACTCGACCGCGCCAGCCGCAATCGCGATGACGTTCTTCAGCGCCGCGCCGATCTCGACGCCGATGAGATCGTCCGACCCGTACAACCGCAGCCGGGGACCGGCGAGCTCTCGCTGCACGGCGTCGACCGCCGACGGCGTGTCGGACGCAGCGACGAGCGCGGTCGGCAAGCCCTGCGCGACTTCGATCGCGAAACTTGGTCCAGAAAGCGCGACGACCGCATGCCGGCCGGCGGTCTCCTGCACGACGACCTGCGACATGCGATCGAGCGTCTCGGCGTCGAGGCCCTTGGTCGCGCTCACGAGGATCGCGCCCGGAGGCAGGAACGGCGCAGCCTGCCGCAGCACCGCGCGCAATCCGTGCGACGGCACGGCGATGACGACGAACCGCGCGGCGTCGAGCGCGCGATCGAGCACCGCGTCGGGCGTCACCGCGTCGGGCAGCGGCACGCCCTGCAGATACGCCGCGTTCTCGCGCGCCGCCGCGATCGTCTCCACGAGCGCGGCATCGCGGCCCCAGAGCTTGACGTCATGTCCGCACGTGCCGAGGTGAACGGCGAGCGCCGTCCCCCAGCTTCCGGCGCCGAGCACGGTGGCGCGTCGGGTCGAGTCCACAGGCATGTCAGTCAATTCTATCCAGAGAGGTCGTCGAGGTCGGACGCGCAGCATCTGTTGCCGCGCATCGATCCGTCATCGCGGCGGCAGGTCCAGGAGCAGCCGGCGCAGCATGTCGAGCGCTGTCGACGTCGAGTGACGCCGGACGAGCTCACGATCGCCGGAGAAGCGGAACGTCCGGACGAGCGTCTCAGTGGCGGCCACGGCGATGACGACCGTGCCGACGGGCTTCTCCACCGTCCCGCCATCAGGTCCCGCGATGCCCGTGATGCCGATGCCGACGTTCGCACCGAGCCGATCGCGCACGCCCTCCGCCATCGCGCGGGCCACCGGTTCGCTGACCGCGCCCATGGCGTCGATCGTCGCCGCCGGCACGCCGAGCTCGGCGATCTTCACCTCGTTCGCGTACGCGACGACACCGCCGACGACCCAGGCCGAGCTGCCCGGCACGTCGGTCAAGCGTCCGGCGAGCCGTCCACCCGTACACGACTCGGCCAGCGCGACGCGCCACCCGCGCGCCGCGAGCAGCCCCCCCACGACGGCCTCGAGCGATCGATCATCGGTGCTGAAGACGAACGGCGCCAGCGCCTCGGCGAGCGCCGCGACGCCGGCCTCCAATCGCGCGGCCACCGCCGCGTCATCGTCACCCGCGGCCGAGAGGTGCAGTTCGATCTGGCCGGCGCTCGCGAGGATCGTCGTCTCGACCGGCAGCGGCCCGGACGCGAACGGCGTGTAGATCGGCGATGCGACCGCGTCGACTTCGGATTCCGCGCGGCCGATGATCTTGATCACGCGCCGTTGCAAACGACGCGAACCGGCGAGCGCGGCGAGCCGCGGGGCGAAGTGCGCGTCGAACATCGCCGAGAGCTCGCGCGGCGGCCCGGGAAACAGGACGACCATCCGGTCGCCCGCCTCGATCAGCAGTCCAGGCGCCGTGCCCGCGGGATTGGCGAGCACCGTCGCGCCGCGCGGCACGAGCGCCTGACGGCGATTGATCTCGGGCATCACCGATCCGCGGCGCGCGAAGCGCGCGGCAATCGACGCGACGATCGACGGATCCTCGTCGAGCTCGAGACCGAGCACGCCGGCGACGGCCTCTCGAGTCAGGTCGTCGTCGGTCGGGCCCAATCCGCCGGTCGTGATCACGAGATCCGCGCGCGAAAGCGCGCTCGCGACGGCGTCAGCCAGGTCTTCGCGGCTGTCGCCGACGACAACTTTGCGACGCACGACGATGCCGGCATCGTTCAAGCGCGACGTCAGGAAGAGCGAATCGGTGTCGGTGCGGTGCGGCGTCAGCAGCTCGCTGCCCACCGCGATGATCTCGGCCGAACGCAGCATGCCGTCAGAATAACCGCGCCGCGACGCCGAGCAGGACGCGCATGATGATCCACCCATACACGCCGACCATGAGGTCGTCGGCCATGATGCCGAGCCCGCTGGGCAGCGCTTCGAGTTGCCGCGCGGGCCACGGCTTGATGACGTCGAGCACGCGGAAGATGAAGAAGCCGACGATGGCCCACATAGGACCGACGCCGAGCAGGAACAACGTCAGCAGTTGACCGGCGACTTCGTCGATGACGACCTGGCCGGGATCCTCGCGGCCGAAATGGCGCGCCGCCACGGTCGACGCCCAGATGCCGACGAGGCTGATCGCCACGAGCAGCGTCGCCTGCCAGCTCGCCGGCCAACGCCAGGTCAGGAAATAGATGATGAGGCCGACGACGGATCCGAACGTGCCCGGCGCCACCGGCGCGTAGCCCGAGCCCGCGCCCGTGGCGATGAAGAGCGCGATGGCCTTCATGCGCGCACGACGCGCGTGTGCGCGAGCCGATCGTGGACGGCGCGTTCGTCGCCGATGAGCGCCGGCACGAATCCAGCACCGAGGACGACGACCGACGGGACAGCCAGCACGCTGCGTGCGGCCGCCTGCCCCACCGTCAACGTCTCATCACCGTCATCGTCGCCGACGACGCGGATCGCCGCGGCCATTTTGCCGAGCGTCTGACCGCCAGCGGCGGTAAAGAGCAGCAGATAACCGACGACGATCAGAAACATGAACGCGGCCATGGGCGCGAGGGGCAGGACGCCGGCGCGCGCGAAGGGCAGATCGCACCAGCGCAGCGTGACCCATACGAGGAACGTCGCGAGCGCGCCGACGAAGAGCGCGTCGAGGGCCGCGGCACCCAGACGACGCGCGGCCCCGACTCGATCGATGCCCGCCTCGGCACGAGCCGCGGCGGCGGCTTCACGCTGCTCGACCTTCTCGATGCGATGTAGGTCCTCGAGCAGATCGCGGTCGAGCGGGCCGAGCTTGCGCGGCGTGGGCGACGAGGCACGCGGCCGCGCGGGCGGTGTGTCGACACTGCGCCGCACGGACAAGGGCGCGCGCGGCTCGCCGGGCCGCATGACGCGTTCCTCGACGACGGCCGCCAGCGCGGGCGTGAGTGGCGGCGGCGCCGGCGGAGCCGGTGGTGGTGCGACCGCAGCCGCGTGGGCCGAGGCTTGGGCACCTGCTTCATCAGCCGGCGGCACGATGTCCTTGACGAAAAGCGGCAGCTCCGTCGTCGGCGGCACCGCGGGCCGCGGCGGCGCGGGAGTGACCGGCGCGGCCGGTGTCACACGCGATCGTTCGACAGGTGGCGCGACGGCCGGACGAGGGGGCGCCACGGGACGAACCGGCGTGCGGTCGAGACGATCGCTCGCGTCACTCGTCAACGGTGCAGGCGTCGAGGGAATCGCCGCCGACGCCGCGGGCGTCGGTGCCGGCGTCCTCGATGAGTCCCGTGCGAGCGGCGCGCCGAGATCCAGATCGGCCGGCGCCGCGCCAAGACCGCCGCGTCCAGCAGGCGTCCACTCCGCATCGCGCAACGTGAAGTCGGCGAGCGGATCGTCGGCGGCCGGTGCCGTCGCGCCGCCCGACTCAGCGAGCGAGAAGCCGTAGCCGCAGTTCCGGCAGCGCGGCTCGGGCTCGAAGCTGATGTAGTGGCACTTCGGACATCTCATGGTCGGCCTGCCCCGGAAAGATCGATGTCGCCTGCGGATCCCGCGCTGCCGCGCCGTGCCCGTCGAATCTCGGCGCGCAAGGACTCGGCCGCGCGAGCCAACGGCGTGTCGGCGCCGATGCGATCGAGAACGCCGAGCGCTTCGTCGAGATGTCCACTCGCGTAGAGCGCGCGAGCGTGCGCGAGCACCGCGTCGGCCCCCGATGTCGTGCGCGCGCCAGCGGGCGCCGGCGGCAGGTCGAGCGGTCCGGCGTCGATGCCCAGCCATCCCTGCACGAGCCGCTCACCGGCGACGAGCGCGACGAGCATCGCGGCCGCGGCCAGCGCGACGAGGATGCTCGTCCGCCGCCAACGCGCCGGCCGGCCCACGATCGGCACGGCGTCGACGACGGCCGCGTGGGCGCGCGCCGACGATGGCCGGCGGCCTTGCGCGCGCTCGAGCCGATCAAGCTGCAGCGACAGGACGGCCATGCGTTCTTCATCGGCCGGCGCCCCGGCCGCGCTCGCGAGCAGCGCGCGCGCCGCGTCAGCGTCTCCCCGCGCGAGGCTGGCCGTCGCGCCGTCCATCAACTCGTCAGTGCGTCGCTGCCGCTCGGCAAGCGCCGTGCGGGCGCGATCGATGTAGGCCCGGGCGCGCGCGTGCGATCGATCGAGGAAGAGCACGCGCGTCCAGAGGTGAATCGCTTCCTGATATTGCCCCGCCACGTAGCGGTCGACGCCGTCGACGAGCAAGGCTTCCACGCGGCTGTCGCGGTCGGCAGTCGCCGGGATGGAGCGTGGAACGGCGCGCGTCGGTTCGGCCATCGTGGCGTCCTCGCGATTATATCGACGCCCTCGCGGCGGTACAAGAGGATCCGGCGTCACCGGCAATCGGTGAGAGCTGTGGTAGAACACCGGCCGATGCCGATCTTCGAGTGCGTGCCGAACGTCAGCGAGGGGCGCCGCCCCGACGTGCTCGCGGCCTGCGTCGACGCGGCGCGTGCGGCCGGGGCGTCAGTGCTGGATGCGAGCGGTGATGCCGTCCATCACCGGAGCGTCATCACGCTCGCCGCACCTGCCGGCCCGCTTCTCAACGGCGTCGTCGCGCTCATTGGCGTCGCCATCGAGGCCATCGACCTTCGCTCGCACACCGGCGCGCACCCGCGCATAGGCGCCGTCGACGTCGTGCCGTTCGTGCCGCTCGGCGCGGCGACGCTGGCCGAGGCGGTCGATCTCGCGCGCGAGGCGGGCGCCACGATCGCGCGTCGCTTCGCGCTGCCCGTCTATCTCTATGAGGCCGCGGCCTCGTCGCCCGCGCGACGCGCGCTGCAGGACGTACGACGCGGCGGGTTCGAAGCGCTCGCCGCGCGCATGCGCGAGCCGGACGGCGCGCCGGACTTCGGTCCGTCCAGTCCACACCCGACGGCCGGCGCCACGGCCGTCGGCGCGCGCGGCGTGCTCGTCGCCTATAACGTCAACCTCGCGACGACGCGTCTCGACGTCGCCCGCCGCATCGCCGCCGTCGTCCGCGAACGCTCCGGCGGTCTGCCCTTCGTCAAGGCCATGGCCGTCGACCTGCCGGATCGCGGCCTCGTGCAGGTCTCGATGAACCTGACGAATGTCGACGTCACGCCGCTCGCCGCCGCCTTCGACGCCGTTGCCGCGGAAGCCGCGCGCGATGGTATCGACGTCGCCGAAAGCGAGATCATCGGCCTCGTCCCCCGCCGCGCGCTGCCATCCGATCCGGCGACACGGCTGCAGATCCCGGACTTCACCGACGCGCGGATTCTCGAGCACCAGCTTCGCGCGGCGCTGGGGCCATCTTCTTTTTAGCCGCTCGCGCCCTCGCTCGCCCGCTCGGCACCGCGTGTCATCTTCTTTGCAATGGCGCGGGGCCCCCCCCCCGCGC
>CALFMR010000495.1 GCA_937880585.1 uncultured Acidobacteriota bacterium | reverse complement strand
ATGCGCGCAACGATGTCGTAACGCCGGCGCGCGGGATGATCGGGCGAGCGGGTTTCGAGCGCGTGGAGATTGACTGCGGTGACGTGTGGCAAGAGCGCCGCGCAGATCGCGCCGTGCGGCGCCGTCACCCGGCCGCCGATCGGGCCCGCTAATCCATGGACCGCGCCGAGTCCGGCATTGGCCAGCGCGAGTCCGCCGAAGAGGCTTGCGAGCGACATGCCTTCGCGCGCGTCGCGATCGCCGCCGTCTCGATATGCGCGCCGGACCGCGCCAGCCGCTCGCCGCAATCCTTCGAGACACAGCGCGTCGACGAGCGGATTCGCGCGCGACGAGACGTACGGCTCTATGAGCTGCGTGATCGCGTCGAGGCCGGTCGACGCGGTGATGGCCGGCGGCAGATCCAACGTGAGGTCAGGATCGACGATGGCCACGCGCGGCAGCATCAGCGCGCTGCGCAGGCTGACCTTGACGCGCTGCTCGGGCACGCCCAGCACCGCATTCCGCGTCACCTCCGCGCCCGTCCCCGCCGTCGTCGGGACGGCGATGACCGCGAGCGGTGCGGCCGCGAGCGGCTGGCCCTTGCCGACGACTTCCAGATAGTCGAGCGCATCGCCTGGATTCGTCGCGAGCGCCGCGATCGCCTTGCCCGCGTCGATCGCGCTCCCGCCGCCGATGGCAACGACGAGATCAGCGCGGTGCTCGCGTGCCCGCTCGACGCCAGCGCGCACGAGCTCGATCGTCGGTTCGCCCGGCGTCGGGAACGTCGCGTACGCGAGACCCGCGGCCGACAGCGCGTCGAGAGGCGTCGTCCATCGCCCTTGGTCACGGCCGGTGACGACGAGGACACGCATGCCGAGGCCGCGCGCGGCCGCCGGCAACTCTGCGATCGTGCCGGGACCGAAGACGATGCGGCCGGCCGTGGCGAATTCGAAGCGCACTTACCAGCCCGCGTCGTCCGGCGACACGTTCCGATAGACGACAGCCGTCCGCGCCTCGGCCATCATGTCGGCAACCGTGTCGCGCCAGCGCGCGTAGTGCGGCGTCTCGCGGTGCGCGGCGTGCCCCGCCGGGTTTCGGTAGACCTCGATGATCGTGAACCGCGTCGGGTCGTCGGCTTGCTGCAGCGCGTCGAACCGCACGACGCCCGGCTCCTCGACGCTGTGTGACGCGTTGTCCTTCATCGCCGCGATGAAATCCTCGATGGCCTCGGGCTTGACGTGGACGAAGACCTGAAGGATGTGCATGGAGGAATGATAGCCGCCCGCGCGGATCGCCTTTCGCGGCGCCGGCCGTGTACTATCGTTCTCCGTTGTGCCCAGCTATACCGCCAAAGACATCACCGTTCTCGAAGGCCTCGAGCCCGTTCGCCGCCGGCCCGGCATGTACATCGGCGGCGTCGGCTCGTCCGGGCTGCACCACCTCGTCTGGGAAATCCTCGACAACGCCGTCGACGAGGCCATGAACGGCCACGCGTCGCACATCGCCGTCGCGCTGCACGAAGACGGCGCGTCGATGACGATCCAGGACGACGGCCGCGGCATCCCGGTGGACAAGCATCCGCAGACGAAGACCAGCGCGCTCGAAGTCATCTTCACGACGCTCCACGCCGGCGGCAAGTTCGAAGGCCAGAACTACAAGACGGCCGGCGGCCTCCACGGCGTCGGCGCCAGCGTCGTCAATGCGCTCTCACGCGAGCTCGTGGCGACCGTGCGGCGCGATGGCGCGACCTGGGAGCAGAAGTTCAGACAAGGGACGCCGGTCGGCCCGGTGAAGAAGATCGGCCCGGCACGCGGCACGGGCACGACGGTGTTCTTCCGGCCCGACCCGACGATCTTTCCGAAGACCGAGTTCGACGCCGCGGTCATCCGCGAACGGATCGAGATCGCCAGCTATCTGCACAAGGGCGTGGAGATCGTCTTCGCGAACGAAGCCGCCGTCGATGGTCAGCCGGCGCGCGAGGTCTTCAAGCACGACGAGGGCATCGAGGACTACCTGAAGAAGATCCTCGCCGAGCGCAAGGCGAATCCGGTGCACGACGCCGCATTCGTGCTCTCGCGCGAGCACGAAGACAGCGGCATGCGGCTCGACCTCGCGATGCGTTGGACCGAGGCGACCGACGAGCACCTGCGCAGTTACGTCAACGGCATCCCAACCGGATCGGGCGGCACGCACGAGAACGGCCTGCGCAGCGGGATCGGCAAAGCGGCGCGCAACTTCATCGACACGCACAACCTGTCGCCGAAGGGCGTGACGCTCACCGCCGACGACATCCGCGAGGGGCTCGTCGGCATCCTGAGCATCTTCATCAAGGAACCGCAGTTCCAGGGACAGACGAAGGATCGTCTCAACAACCCCGAGGTCACGGCCATCGTCGACTCGATGGTCCGTCCGGCGCTCGAGCACTGGCTGAACCACAACACGACGATGGCGCAGGCGATCGTCGCGCGGATCATCCTGGCGGCGCGCGCGCGCGAGGCGAGTCGCGCGGCGCAGGCCGAGGTTACGCGCAAGAGCGCCACGTCAGCGCGCCTGACGCTGCCCGGTAAGCTGAGCGATTGCACGATGCCCGGTCGCGACGAAAGCGAGATCTTCATCGTCGAGGGCGATTCGGCCGGCGGGTCGGCGAAGCAGGGCCGCGACCGCGCGCGGCAGGCGATCCTGCCGCTTCGCGGCAAGGTGTTGAACGCGGAAAGCGCGTCGCTCGCGAAGGTGCTCGAGAACAAGGAGCTGGCCGACCTGGTCACGGCGCTCGGCTGCGGCATCGGCAAGAACTTCGACATGTCGCGCCTGCGCTACGGACGCGTCATCATCCTTGCCGACGCGGACTCGGACGGCCATCACATCGCGACGCTGCTTCTGACGTTCATCTACCGCCACATGCCGGCGCTCATCACCGGCGGCAAAGTGTTCCTCGCGCAGCCGCCGCTCTATCGGATCGACATCGGCAAGGAGACGTTCTGGGCGGTCGACGACAGCCACAAGGCCGCGATCCTCAAACGCGTCGGCGCCAAGGGAAAGATCGAGATCACGCGCTTCAAGGGCCTCGGCGAGATGATGCCGAAGGTGTTGTGGGAGACGACGCTCAACCCACGCACGCGGCGGCTCCTGCGCATCGAGATCGCGGATCAGCTCGTCACTGATCGCGTGATCAACGAGCTCATGGGCAAGGACCCGTCCGCGCGCTTCCGCTTCATCATGGAGCGCGCCGAGGAAGCGGAAGAATTGGACGTGTAGGGCGGACTGGCGCGGGTCAAGTCAGAAAGTTCGAAGCCAGAAGCCACAAGTGACTGGGCGATACGATGCTGGCGACGGTGCTCATTTACGCGCGCGACATGGAGCGCACAGCGGCGTTCTACGCGAGGTTTTTCGGATTCGAGATCGCGCGTGATCCTGACGGGCGTCTGTTCGAGCTGACGTCGCCAGATGGCGGCGCGCGAATCGCCGTTCTGGAAATCG
>CALFMR010000494.1 GCA_937880585.1 uncultured Acidobacteriota bacterium | reverse complement strand
GTACATGATGTGCTCCTCCAGAAGGACGCGCGCCTCCGCTAGCAGCTTCGAGCCCCGGCGAACGCCGCGTGAATGCGGTCACGAGGGCCCAGGCGCCGCGGCCGATGCCGATCGCGGGCCAGAAGCCGTACTTGACGCGCGCAGCCGCCTGGCGCGCGCGCGTGGACGTTCGCGTCACCGCCGCTCGCACGTCAGCGTCAACCGCCTCGACCCGTCCCATCACCCGATGCGCGTCGTCGAGCATTGAGTCGACGCGGGCCAGGAGCGGCGCGATCTCATCGCGACGAAGCGCGTCGAGCGCCGTGGTCGAGCGAGCCACCACCCGCCACGCCGTCAGACCGGCGACGAGCATGACGACGGTCTGAATCACGAGCGCAATGGCGATGATGCCGAGCCACACCGGGACTGAACCGAGGTCCGCCATGCGGCGTAGAAGTTCAAGTCGTGTGCCACGAACGGGTGGGTGGATCATTCACTCCTGCATAGGTTTCGGGGCATTGCGTGTATGCCCTGAGGCAACGCGATGCCGAAATAAGTGCAAGGGGGACAGGGGATCAGGGATTAGGGGGCAGGGATCAGGGGACAAAAAAAGATGACACCGCGAGGCCGCGAACGTAGTGAGGGTGCCGAAGCAATCAAGAGAAGTCCGCGAAGCCCGCGACGGAGGAGCGGCGCCGAGCGGGTGGGGCCCCGCGAGCAGGCAATAGAAGATGGGCCCCCCGCCACTGCAAAGAAGATGACTGACCTCAATACCGCAAGACGTACTGCAGATCCACGCCCGCTGCTTCGCGATCGCGCGATCGTTTTGCGCGATCGGCGCCCTGCGCGATCGACGTCAGCACGCGCAGCGTGTCCGTCAGGCGGTACTCGAACGACAGCCGGCTCGCGTCGGCGTCGCCGATCTCCTGGCGGAAGCCGACGAATAGCCGCTCGCTCACCTGCCGGCCGACGTTCACCTCGCCCGCCTCGCCCGCGCTCGGCGCGCGGATCTCGAACAGGTCGACGTCGAGCGCGCGGCCGATCGAATTGGCCAGCGGCGTGGCGAGCGCGCTGAGCGCCAGATCGCCGGCGCGCTGCAGCAAGTCCACCTGCTCGCCCTGACCGAGCTGACTCATCGGCTGATTGAAGACGATGAGCGACAGCACGTCGCCCTCGTCGAGCGGCGGATCGCTCGAGAGCTGCAGCCGCGGGCGCCGCGCCGTGCCCGTCACCTGCACGCGCGCCACGACACCAGAGATGTCGCGTTCACCCGTGACGTTGAGCGACGGATTGATCGGCTCGATGCCGCGGAACGTGACAGCACTGCCGCGGACGATGTCGAAGCGACGGCTCTGGAACTCGTAGAAGCCGCGCACGGTCTGCACCTCGCCGACGATGACCGGCGAACGGCCCGCCGCTTTGCGGATGTGGAAATCACCGCCGACGGTCAGGTTGACGTTGCCGAGGCCGAGCGATCCGCTGCTCGTCTTCAAGTTGCGGCCGCGGAGCACGACGTTGTCGGGCAGCTTCACGTCGAGGTCGAGCGTTGCGCGCGAGAACAGTCCCGTATCGGCCGGCGGCGCGGGCGTCGTGTCGGCCGACGCCTGAACAGGAACGGGCGCGGCGGTCGATGGCGCGCCGGGCGCGCGAACCGATGTCGGCACGTTGATCGACGGAGCCGGCGCGACTGGCGCGGGCGATGCACCGGCGGCCACGGGACGTGGCGCGGACGTCGCGGGTGCCGCGGCGGCGTTGGCCGTCGTGCCCGCTGGTGGCACGGCGGCGCCGTTCGCGGGCGCCGGACGCGGAGGTGACGCGGGCGCGGTCGTCCCGGGCGACAACTCGCGCAGGAGCTCGTCGAGCTCGATGCGGCCGCGATTGACGGAGAGCGTGCCCGTCACGTGCGGCGCCGTGATGTCCCCCTCGGCGTGCGCGTCGGCCGAGACCTCGACTTCGCCGAGGTCATTGCGGAGGACGTGAAACCCCTGACTCTGCACGCGCACATCGAACGTTCGTCCCCCAGCGGCCGCACTGAAGAGATCGCCGCCGCCCGTCGCCGTCATGACATGGCCGTCGTCATCGGACAGCGTGAAGCGATCGACGAGTGCGCGGTGCCCGTCGAAACGGATCGATGCCGCGGCCTTGTCGTAGGTCACGCCCGTCGGCACGATGCGCGCGTGCCCGTCGGCCATGGTCAACGTCCCGGTCACCGCGGGCGCACTCAGTGCGCCCGTCACGCGCACGTCCATCGCCACGCGTCCCGTCACGTCGTCGACCGTGGAGGTGAACGCCTGCAGAAGCGCAAGGCTGATGTCGGACGCCTGGACGTGGACGTCGAGCGGGCCGGCGTCGGCCGCCGTCGGCACTTCACCGGTCACGAGGAACCGGTTGCCCGGCGACTCGTCAATCTCGGCGTTGACCGCGACGCGCTGCTGGCGCAGACCTAGATCCGCCGTCACGCGCGAGAACGTGACGTCCGCCACCCGACCGTCGCGAATCGTCATCGTCGCCTGCGCGACGGGGTCGGCGAGCGAGCCGGACAGATCGACACGACCATCGAGCGTGCCCGACGCGCGCGGCGTGCCGAGCGCCATAGCGTAGAGGTCGGCGACCTGCAGGCCGTGCAGATCGAGCCGCAGCGCGGACGCGGGACTGCCCGCCGTGCGCGCGACACGGCCCTCGACGTCGATCGTCCCCGTGCCGTAGGTCAGCACGACGTCGTGCGCTTCGATCGCATCCGGGCCGTAACGGACGACGGCTTCACGGCCGGGCGCGAGCGTCCACGTGCCCGTGTCGAGCCCGAGCGACAGGCGCCGCACGCGCACCTCGCTGAACTCCGGACGCAGGAGCACGCTGCCCTCGAGATCGAGCGCGCGGTCGGCCTGTTCGACGCGCGTCGTGAGATCGACGCGACGGTCGGCGTACGTCGAATGCAGCGTCAGGTGCTGGATCTCCTGCCCTTTCACCGTGAGAAACGCGGAGTCGGCGTCGACCGTGGCCGAGAGTTGATGGACGTCGCGATCGGGCAGCGCCGCGTCGAAGGTCGCGTTGAACGTCAGCGCTCGCGCCGTGTCGGCGTACGCGAGTTGATGTGCCGCGAGCGTCCCCTTCGCCAACAGGCGATCGGGACGGCCGGTGACGTGCGCGGCGAGATGCGCGGCTCCGCTCGCGTCCGTCACCGGGAGACCGGGAATCGCTGACACGTCAGGCACGTCCGCTTCAATCGCGAGGTCTGACACCCCCGCCGCGGTGTTCGATACGGTGACGGTCCCGGTCGCGGTGACCGTCGCGCCGGCACCGGCCACGTCGAGCCGGCGAATCGTCGCGATGCCACCGGCGATCGAGCCGTCGATATCCGCACGGTCGATCGTGGTGCCGCGCACGCTCGACCCGCCGAGCGACGCGACCACGTCGCCGGTTATCGCGTCGATCGAGAACGGCGCGGCAAGATTGGGAATCGTGACGCTCGCGCGAACGGGACCGCCGAGATCGACGCGTTGCTCGGAGGGCAGGTGCAGGAGATCGTCCGAAACGTGATGCACCGCGCCGTCGACCGACGCCTCGAGCCGCTCGCCTTCGATGCGCACGCTCGCGGTCGTGCCGGCGGCGACGACGGCCTGCTCGACGTCGGACTCATCGGCCGTGAATGACGCCTGCACGACCTGCGGCATCACGTGCACGTCATAGGCGCCCGCGAGCTGCGTCGCCATCGCTGGCGCGTGAACGGAGGCCGGCAGACGACGGAGATCGAGATGCTGGACGTTGCCCGCGATGTCCAGGCGAAGCGAGGACGCGGGCGCGGTGACGTCGTGAAGCGTCGCGTCGAAGGTGGCCGCCGCGCCGTAGGCGGCCGCGCGTCCGCGCGCGGTGAGGACACGGCCGTCCAGGCGGCCGGTCGCTGATAACGCGCCGACGGTGTAACCGAACGTCGTGAGGCCAGGCGTGCGCACGTCGAAGGCGACGCGCGACTGCCAGGGATCGTCGGTCGCGACCGTCGCCGTGACGCGCCCGTCCATCGTCAATCGCGCGGGCAGGTCGCGCTGCCGGCTGAGCGCGGCAAGATTGAGCGCCGCGGTCGAGATCGTCCCGTCAACGGTTGGACGCGCGGCCGTCGCGTTCACGACGACGTGCCCGTTGGTCGCGCCCACGGTCGTCGAGTGCAACGTCCATGAGGTATCGAGCGCGGTCAACGGTCCGGTTGCCGCGAGCGTGCCGTCGAGGATGAGCGATGCAGGCACCGACGCCGGAAGGTAGGGTGCGAGCTCGGCGAGCGTGAGACGCGCGATCTCGATCGTCGTCTCGATGCGCGGCGCGTCACCGCCGCGGTAGCTTGCGTCGAGCTCGACGTGACTCTTCGGCGTCTCGAGAGTGAGACCTCGCACGCGGAGGTCATCGGCCGCGACGACCTGTCCGGACGCGGTGACTGGCAGTCCCGTGTCCGCGTCGACGGCACGGAGGTGTGCGATGGCGACCGTCACGCCTGACGCACCCGTCTC
>CALFMR010000493.1 GCA_937880585.1 uncultured Acidobacteriota bacterium | reverse complement strand
AAGAACACGTTCCATGAGAAGGCGGTGCTGTGCCGCGCCGCTGAGAACACGTGCTACGTGGCGAGTATTAACGTCGCCAGCGCGGGATCGCCGACCACGTCAGCCGTGGCGCGGCCGGATGGGACGTTGCTGGCGTATCAGCCTTATGGGCAAGAGGGGGTGCTGATCGTGGATCTCGAACTCGGCGAGGCGACAGGGGGGCTGGCTCGGCGGTATCGCGGGGAGGACGGCGAGGGATGAGGGAGCGAGCGCGTCGCCGCCGGCACTCGATCTGGAGCGCGTGGCTATCGGCCGTGCTTGTCGTGCGGCACGTGAGTCCATGAGCGACAGGTTCTTCGCCGACACGGCATCCTCATGTCCGCTCACGACACAGCCGCGGGCGAGAAGCACGAGACGGCCAAGGTCCTCGTGGAGAAGCTCTGGGAGGCCCGATCGGGGGTGGTCAGTACGTAGGTTCTCCAGGAACTGGCGGTCAATTTGCGCAAAAGGGTGACGAAGCCGCTCGACGTGAAGGCCACGCGCGACGTCGTGTCCGACTATCTCGCCTGGAAGGTGATCGTCAACGGCAGCGACTCGATTCTGGACGCGCTGGACGTCGAAGCGCGTACCAGGTGTCCGTGACGCCGTCGTGATTCAGGCGGCGCAGGCGAGCGGCGCCGACGTCTTGTATTGCGAAGGCCTGTCCGATGGGCAGCACGACGGCCTGAAGTACCCAGCGCTCGAGCGCGAGCTCGCCTGATTGATGCTCGTCGGCGACGGCACGCTCGACGTCGTCGGGCGGCTCGTTTTCGAGCGTCTCTCACGGCCCGACCGTCCCGAACAGTCGTCCGACGGCCGCCGTCGCGGCCATGGCCAGGATGCCCCAGAAGCCGACGCGCACGGCGCCCATCAGTGGCGAGGCGCCGCCGGCGCGCGCGGCGATCGCGCCGAGCGCGACCAGGCACACGACGGACAACGCCGGAATGACGATCGCGAGCGTCCCGACCGGCGCGACGAGCGCGGCGACGACCGGCACGCCGGCGCCAACCGCGAACGTCGCTGCTGACGCGAGGGCGGCTTGCAGCGGCCGCGCGGCAAGCTCCTCGGTGAGTCCGAGCTCGTCGCGCGCGTGCGCCGCGAGCGCGTCCTTGGCCATGAGCTGCCGCGCGACGACGCGCGCGAGATCCGGATCGAGACCGCGGTCGACGTAGATACCCGTCAATTCGTCTTCTTCCGCCTTCGGCTGCGTGGCGAGCTCGTGCCGTTCGAGATCGAGCGACGCGCGTTCGGTGTCGCGCTGCGAGCTGACCGACACGTACTCGCCGGCGGCCATCGACAACGCGCCAGCCACGAGACCGGCGATGCCCGCGACGAGCGTCTGCTGCCGCGTCGCGGCCGAGGCGGCGACCCCGACGATGAGGCTCGCGGTCGAGAGGATGCCGTCGTTGGCGCCAAGCACCGCCGCGCGAAGCCAGCCGATGCGGTCGTTCACGTGATGTTCGCGATGAGCCATAAGGGCAAGTTAGAAGCGCGAAGCCAGAAGCCAGACGTGAAGAGTCAGCAATTCGAAGCCGGAAGTCGGGGAGCCGGACGCTGCACGTCGACGAGGTCGGTGATCGTAGCCGCAGTGGGTCCGCCTGTCACGCGTCGCGCGCGAGCGTCCGGGGCTTGCAACGGCGTCGGCTTTGTCAGAATCTTCTGGAGGTCGAGGAGGTTGACGTTCATGGATCTTTCCCGAAGACAAGTCCTGGGTGGTGCCGTGGCTGCGCTCGGCGCGGCGGTCGTGGCTGGTACGCCGGCCGAACTGGAGGCGCAGCGCGCGATGACGCCGCGCAAGCGTCCGGCGAATGAGCCGTTCGGCTATTGCCTGAACACGAGCACGATTCGCGGCAACAACCTCGACATCGTCGCCGAAGTCGACGCCATCGCCAAGGCGGGCTTCGATGGCATCGAACCGTGGATCACCGAGCTCGACGCCTATACGGCGAAAGGCGGCTCGCTGAAGGACCTCGGCAAGCGCATCGCCGACGCGGGCCTCGTCGTCGAGAACGCCATCGCGTTCAACTCGTGGCTCTCGGACGACGAAGCGACGCGCACGGCGGCGATGGAGAAGATCAAGGTCGACATGGACAAGGTCGCGCAGATCGGCGGCACGCGCATCGCGACACCGCCCGGAGGCGGCGGCCGGCGCGGGGGCGCGGCGCCCGTGAGCCTGGACAACGCCGCCACCTACTATCGCGCGGCGCTCGAGCTCGGCCAGACGATGGGTGTGACGCCGCTCTGCGAACTGTGGAGCAGCCATCCGGTCCTTGGGCCGTTGTCGCACGGCGCGTACGTGGCGATTCAGGCCGGCCGCGCGGACGCGAGCCTGCTGCTCGACGTGATCCATCTGTATCGCAGCGGCACGGCCTTCGAGAGCCTCACGCAGGTGAACGGCGGCGCGTTGCACGTGCTGCACGTCAACGACTATCCGCAGGCGCCCGACCCCACGAAGATCACCGACGCCCAGCGCGTGTATCCCGGCGACGGCCTCGCGCCGTACGGGACGATCGTACGCGCCCTCCACGACAACGGCTTCCGCGGCGTGCTGTCAATTGAGCTCTTCAACCGCGACTACTGGACCCACAGCGCCGACGACAACCTGAAAGCG
>CALFMR010000492.1 GCA_937880585.1 uncultured Acidobacteriota bacterium | reverse complement strand
ACTATCTGGGGATCGCGCTATCTGGGGATCGCACTATCTGGGGATCGCGCTATATGGACATCTTGCTATCGGGCCATCGGATCATCGGCATGTCTACTGACACCGCGAAGCAAATAGCGCGATAGCGAGATAGCCCGATCCAGATAGCGCGATAGAGCGATAGCGAGATAGCGCGATACACTTGTCTTGGCATGTCCTCTTCCCCTGCCTCCCCCGTCCAGTTTCTGCGCGGCCGGCGCGTGCAGGAAGCGGTGCTCAACCGTGAGCCGAAGCCGGAATGGCTGAAGCTCCGCGCGCCGGGGTCGGACAACTACCTGCGCATCCGCGGGCTGATGCGGGAGTTGAAGCTGCACACGGTCTGCGAGGAAGCGGCCTGCCCGAACATCGGCGAGTGCTGGCACCACGGCACGGCGACGTTCATGATCATGGGCGACGTCTGCACGCGGGCGTGCGGCTACTGCAACGTCACGCACGGCGCGCCGAGAACGCTCGATCCCGACGAGCCGGATCGCCTGGCTCGCGCCGTCGAGACCATGGCGCTCGCCTACGTCGTCGTCACGTCGGTCGACCGTGACGACTTGACGGACTTCGGCGCCGGCGCGTTCGCCGCGACCGTGCGCGCCATCAAGGCACGGCGCGCGGAATGCCGAGTCGAGGTGCTCATCCCCGATTTCCAGGGCGACGAACGCGCGCTCGGCATCGTCCTCGACGCGCGGCCGGACGTGCTCAACCACAACATCGAGACCGTGCCGCGGCTCTATCGTGTCGCGCGGCCGGGCGGCCGCTATCCGCGCGCGATCGAGTTGCTCGATCGCGCCCGCCGCCGCGCGCCCGACATTCCGACCAAGACGGGCCTGATGGTAGGTCTCGGCGAGACGATGGACGAGGTCTTCGAGGTGCTGCGCGATCTGCGCGAGGTCGACTGCCAGATCCTGACCGTCGGTCAGTACCTCCGGCCCTCGCTCGCGCACCTGCCGATGGCGCGCTACTACACGCCCGAGGAGTTCCGCGAGATCAAGCGGGTGGCACTCGACCTCGGCTTCGGCCACGTCGAGTCGGGGCCGCTCGTCCGCTCCTCGTACCACGCGCACGAACAGGCCGATCACTACGCCGCGCGGACGTAGGGCGGCGCGTCGTGTTCTCCCTTCCGTGACGCCGTCGTCTGCCCGCTCGCGTGTCCGCCTCGACGAGGCGGCGGCCGTGCCCGACGTCGCGCCTGCGGCTACCGCTCAGCTTCCACCGGCACTCGCCGCCGCGCGCGAGGCCATCATCACGTGCGAGCGTTGTCCGCGGCTGCGCACCTACTGCCAGCGCATCGGCCGCGAGAAGCGCGCCGCTTATCGTGACGACACATATTGGGCACGTCCCGTGCCCGGCTTCGGCGATCCCAACGCGCGCATCGTGCTCGTCGGTCTTGCGCCCGCCGCCCACGGCGCGAACCGGACGGGCCGCATCTTCACGGGCGATGGGAACGGCGGCTCCGGCGATTTCCTGATGACCGCGCTTTACGCCAACGGCCTCTCGAACCTGCTCCATTCGCGATCGATCGACGATGGCCTCACGCTCCACGATACGTGGGTCGTCTCGGCCGTGCGCTGCGCGCCGCCCGACAACAAGCCGACGCCGCAGGAGATCCACACGTGTCATGCGCATCTGCACGCGGAACTGGACGCGCTGCCGAACGCACGCGTGTACGTCGCGCTCGGACGTCTCGCATTCGATGCGTGCTGGAGAATTCTGGCCGACCGTGGAATTCGAGCCGCGCGCCGGCCCGTCTTCGAGCACGGCGGCGTCTACCGCCTGCCGGGCGCTCCCGCAGTGGTGGCGTCCTATCACCCGAGCCGGCAGAACACGCACACGGGCCGGCTGACGCCGGCCATGCTGCGCGCCGTGTTCCGTCGCGCGAAGGCGCTCGCCTGATCTACTTCTTCTTGGGCCGGTAGATGTGGACGGACTCGCCGAAGAACGCTTCGGCGGCTTCCATGAGCGTCTCCGACAACGTCGGATGCGGATGGATGGTGAGCTTGAGGTCGGTCGCGAGCGCGGCCATCTCGACCGCCAGCACGCCCTCGGCGATCAACTCGCCAGCGCCGGCCCCGTCGATCCCGACGCCGAGCACGCGCTCTGTGTCGGGATCGATGACGAGCTTGGTCAACCCGTCCGGCCGGTCGATCGCAATCGCGCGGCCGAGCGCGGCCCAGGGGAACTTGGCGATCTCGACCTTGCGGCCCTGCTTCTTCGCCTCGGCCTCGGTCAGGCCGCACCAGGCGACCTCCGGGTCGGTGAAGACGACGGCGGGAATGGCCTGCGGCTCGAACACCGCGTGATGACCGAGCACGGACTCGACCGCGACCCGCGCTTCGTGCGACGCCTTGTGCGCGAGCATCGGCTCGCCGACCACGTCGCCGATGGCGAAGATGTTCGGCTCGGCGGTCCGCATCGACGCGTCGACGGCGATGAAGCCGCGATCGCCGACCTTGACGGCCGTCTTGTCCAGGCCCGGAATCGCGGAGTTCGGCTTGCGGCCGACCGAGACGAGCACGCGATCGAACGTCTGCGTCTTGTCCGCGTCGGCAAGGCCTTCACCCTCGATCTTCACGGTGACGCCGTTCTTCCCGTCCTTCATCTCGACGACACGCGCGTTGACGAGAATCTTGTGGAGCGTCTGCTCGAGCCGCTTGCTGAGGACGGCGACCAGGTCGCGATCCGCGCCTGGTAGCAGCCCGCCGGTCATCTCGACGACCGTCACCTTCGTGCCGAGCGCCGCGTAGACCGACCCGAGCTCCAGCCCGATGTAGCCGCCGCCGACGACGAGCAGCGACTTCGGCGTGTCGGGCAGATCGAGCGCCGCGGTCGAATCCATCACGCGCGGGCTGTCGAGCGACAGGCTCGGGACGGCCGCGGGACGCGACCCGGTAGCGATGATCGCGTGCTCGAACGTCAGCGTGTCGGTGCCGCCCTTCACGAGATCGATCGAGAGCGTCTTCGCGTCGACGAACGACGCGCGGCCCTGGATGTAGGTGATCTTGCGCTGCTTCGACAACTGGCCAAGTCCGCCGGTCAGCTTCTGGACGACGCCGTCCTTGAACGTACGGAGCTTCGCGAGATCGATCTTGGGATCGGCGAACGACACGCCCCAGTTCGACGCGTGCTTCGCCTCGGCGATGAGCTTGGCGACGTGCAGCAGCGCCTTCGACGGAATGCAGCCCCGGTAGAGGCACACGCCGCCGGGATTCGGCTCGTTGTCGACGAGCGCCACCTGCAGACCGAGGTCCGCGGCATGAAACGCGGCCGCATAACCGCCCGGACCGCCACCAATCACGACGAGTTGCGAAGAAGACATAGAGCGCGCTGCCAAGTTAGAAGTTCGAAGCCAGAAGCCAGAAGTTGACGAGGCGCCTGCGGCGCATCGAAGGTTGATCGCCCGTCGCCGTTCAGAGCTGCAGCGTCAACGGCTGCTCGATTCCCTCCGCGACGAAGCGCAGGAATCGTGCCGCGTCGGCGCCGTCGATCACGCGGTGATCGTAGGACAGCGACAGCGGCAGCATCTGACAAGGCACGAACTGGCCGTCGCGCCACACCGGCTCGAACGCGCCGCGCGAGACCCCCAGGATCGCGACTTCCGGCGGGTTGATGAGCGGCGTGAACGACGTGCCGCCAATGCCGCCGAGGTTGCTGATCGTGAACACGCCGCCGGCCATGTCGTCGAGGCCGAGCTTCTTCTGCTGCGCCTTCTGCGACAGCGTCGTCAGCTCGAGTGCGATCTCGGTGAGCGACTTGCGGTCGACGTCGCGCACGACCGGCACGAGCAGGCCGTTCGGCGTGTCGACGGCGACGCCGATGTGCCGGTACTTCTTCAGCACGATCGCGCCATTGGCGCCGTCGAACGACGAGGCGAACTGCGGGAAGCGATCGAGTGCCGCGGCGACGATCTTGAGGAGGACGACGGTGACGGTGAGCTTCGCGCCGGCCTTCTCGACGCGCGCGCCGTAGGCCTTGCGGAACGCCTCGAGCCCGGTCATGTCCGCTTTGTCATTCTGCGTGACGTGCGGCGCCTGCCACGCGGCCGCGAGGTGCTCGGCCGTCTTGCGGCGGATGTTCGACATCGGCACGGCTTCGACTTCGCCCCACCGGCTGAAGTCGGGCAGCGATTCGACGCGAGCAAAGCCGCCCACGGGACCGCCGCCGCTCAGAAGATCCTTCACGTGCGACTTGACGTCCTCTTGGCCGATGCGACCGCCGGGACCGGAGCCGGACACCTGTCCGATGTCGACGCCAAGCTCGCGCGCGTAGCGACGCACGGACGGCGCGGCAGGCACGAGCGCCGCGGGCTCGACGCGCTCGACGGGAGCCGCAGACCGGGCACGCGCGATGTCGACGACCGGCGCGGGACGGCCGGCCGGCTTCGGCGCGGGTGCGGGCGTCGGCGCGGGTGCCGCGGCAGCCGGAGCAGGCGCGGGCGCTTCGGACGCAGCGACGGCGGGAGCCGGTGCGGGTTCCGCCTTGGACGCCGCAGCGGATGCGGCCGCGTCCACGACGAGGACCGTCTGCCCCACCTTCACCTTCTCGCCGGCTTTGACGCGGACGTCGGTCACCTGGCCCGCGACGGTCGACGGCACTTCGATCGTGGCCTTGTCCGTCTCGAGCTCGAGCACGGGCTGATCGACGGCCACGCGATCGCCCGCCTTGACGAGCACGCGCACGACGTCGCCCTTCTCGACGTTCTCCCCCAACTCCGGCAGCACAAACTCAGTCGCCATCAACACCTCATCCTGCGAACCGCATCGAGCACCGAACGGAGCCCTGGGCCTTCAGGCCCAGGGGGTGGCCGGTGTCGGGTTCCCCCGGACCTGAAGGTCCGGGGCTCCGGCCCCTCGCCGCGCCCGGCCGCGGGCTTCGCGTCGGCCGACCGTCTACACGGTCGTCGGGTCGGCCTTCTCCGGCTGAATCTCGAGATCGGCGAACGCCTTCTTGACGACCTTTGCGTCGACCTGCTCGTCGCGCGCGAGCGCAGCCAGCGTCGTCGCGGCGATGTGCCGCGCGTCGACTTCGAAGAAGTCGCGCAGCGACGCGCGGTCCTCGCTTCGGCCGAAGCCGTCCGTGCCGAGCGTCACCATGGGCCGTCCCACCCAGCGCGCAACCATGTCGGGCTGGCTCTTCAGATAGTCCGACGCGGCCACGACCACGCCAGTCCCCTTGCCAAGGCACTCGGCGACGTACGGCACGCGCGGCTTCTCGCCGGGATGCCGCAGGTTCCAGCGCTCGGTGCGGTGCGCCTCGCGATAGAGCTCGTTGTAGCTCGTCGCACTCCAGACGTCGGCCGCGACGCCGTAACCGTCGAGCAGCGCCTGCGCCTTGACGACTTCGTTGAGGATCGCGCCGCTGCCGACGAGCTGCGCCTTCGCCTTGGCCTTCGTCGACGACGCCTCGCGGAATTTGTACAGGCCCTTGAGGATACCCTCACGCGATCCCGCCGGCGCCGACGGCATCTCGTACTGCTCGTTCATCACCGTCAGGTAGTAGAACTCGGATGCGCCATCGCCGTACATCCGCCCGATGCCGTCCTCGATGATCGTCGCGAGCTCGAACGCGTAGGCCGGATCGTACGCGCGGCACGTCGGGACCGTGAGCGCGAGAATGTGGCTGTTGCCGTCCTGGTGCTGCAGGCCTTCGCCGTTGAGCGTCGTGCGGCCGGCCGTGCCGCCGAGCAGGAAGCCACGCGCACGCGCATCCGCCGCGGCCCAGATGAAGTCCCCGACGCGCTGGAAGCCGAACATCGAGTAGTAGATGAAGAACGGGATCATGTTGACCCCGTGCGTCGCATACGCCGTGCCGGCCGCGATGAACGACGAGAGCGATCCCGCCTCGGTGATCCCTTCCTCGAGGATCTGCCCGTCGCGCGCTTCCTTGTAATACAGCAGCGTGTCGCGATCCACCGGCTCGTAAAGCTGGCCGATGCTCGAGTAGATGCCCACGGCGCGGAAGAGCGACTCCATCCCGAACGTGCGCGCTTCGTCGGGGACGATCGGCACGACGAGCTTGCCGATCTCCTCGTGCCGCAGGAGCTTCGCCAGCATCTTGACGAACACCATCGTCGTCGACGCCTTGCGGCCTTCGGTGCCCTTCTGGAATTCCTCGAAGACCTCGCCGAGCGACGGCCGGATCGACGGCGCCACGACGACGCGCTTGGGCACGAAGCCGCCGAGCGCGGTGCGCCGCTCGCGCATGTAGCGAACCTCCGGGCTCGACTCGTCGGGCCGGAAGAACGGCGCCTCGGCGATGCGGTCTTCGGGGATCGGGATGCCGAAGCGATCGCGGAAGTGCCGCAGGTCGGCTTCGTTCATCTTCTTCTGCTGGTGCGTGATGTTCTTGCCCTCGCCCGCTTCGCCGAGGCCATAGCCCTTGATCGTGCGCGCAAGGATGACGGTCGGCGCGCCCTTGTGCTGCGTGGCCGCGCGATACGCGTTGAAGACCTTCAGCGGATCGTGGCCGCCAACGCGCAGCGCCTTCAGCTCCTCGTCCGAGAAGTGCTGCACCATCTCGAGCAGCCGTGGATCGACGCCGAAGAAGTGCTTCCGGAGATACGCGCCGTCCTCGACGACGTAGCGCTGGTACTCGCCGTCGACGACTTCGCCCATGCGCTTGACGAGGAGCCCCTCGGTGTCGCGCGCGAGCAGCTCGTCCCACTCCGAGCCCCACAGCACCTTGATGACGTTCCACCCGGCGCCGCGGAACAGCGACTCGAGCTCCTGGACGATCTGGCCGTTGCCGCGGACGGGGCCGTCGAGCCGCTGCAGGTTGCAGTTGATGACGAAGACAAGGTTGTCGAGCCGCTCGCGCGCCGCGAGTGTGATCGAGCCGAGCGT
>CALFMR010000491.1 GCA_937880585.1 uncultured Acidobacteriota bacterium | reverse complement strand
CCGTTCACGTGGCCGGCCAGTTCGATGAAGCGCGCCTCGAAGCCGACCTCCTTCATCTTCCATGAAAGATAGAAGGGGTCGATCGGAATGCAGTGGCCGCCGAGCCCCGGCCCCGGATAGAAGGGCATGAAGCCGAACGGCTTGGTCGCGGCCGCGTCGACGACTTCCCAGACGTCGATGCCCAGCCGGTCGCACATGAGCGCCAGCTCGTTGACCAGGCCGATGTTCACCGCGCGGAACGTGTTCTCGAGCAGCTTGACGAGCTCGGCCACCTTCGGCGAGCTGACCTCGACGACGCGATCGATCGACGCGCTGTAGAGGGCGCGCGCGAGCGCCGTACACGTCGGCGTCACGCCGCCCACCACCTTCGGCACGTTCTTCGTCGTCCAGGTCTCGTTCCCGGGATCGACGCGCTCGGGCGAGAAGGCGAGGAAGAAGTCGCGTCCGGCGACGAGCCCGCCGCGCTCGAGGATCGGGCGGACGACTTCGTCGGTCGTGCCCGGATACGTCGTCGACTCGAGGATGACGAGCTGCCCCGGCCGCAGGTGCTTGGCCGTCACTTCCACGGCCGAGATGACGTAGGAGAGATCCGGATCCTTCGTCTTGCGGAGCGGCGTCGGGACGCAGATGTTGATGGTGTCGAGATCCGCGAGCACGCTCGCGTCGGTCGTCGCGTCGAGCCGGCCCTCGGCGACGAGCGGCGCCACGGTCGAGGACGGCACGTCCTGGATGTAGGACTCGCCGCGAGTGATGGCCGCCACCTTGGCGGCGTCGAGATCGACGCCCGTGGCGTGGAAGCCGCTCCGGGCGAACTCCACGAGGAGCGGCAGGCCGACGTAGCCGAGACCGACGACGCCGGTCCGTGCCGTGCGCGTGCGGAGTCGTTCGTCGAGGCTGGCCGCGAGGCCTGAAAGCACGGCAGTCGTCACGCGCTCGTCATCTTATCGCAGCCGCCGCACCCGTCCGTTCGCGCGTCCGTGTGGTCTAATTTCGCGAGGGGAGCCTCCATGATCCTCAAGACGCGAACATCGGCTGACCTCCCGTGGTCCGAAGTGACGCCTGAGCCGATCTATCGATCGCGGCGCGAGTTCCTTCGGACGGGCGTGGCGGGAATTACGGGCGCCGCCGTCGCCGCGCTGGCCGCGTGCGGCACCGCGGAGGTCGCCGAGGCGCAAACGACGCTCGCCTCCACGCCCAACCCGAAGTACGTGGCCACGGCCGCCGACACGCTCAACACCTTCGAACAGATCACGACCTACAACAATTTCTACGAGTTCGGCAGCGAGAAGGGCGACCCGGCGAAGTATGCGGGGAAGCTCACCGTCAAGCCGTGGAGCGTGAAGGTCGACGGCATGGTCTCGAAGCCCGGAACGTACGGCGTCGAGGATCTCGTCGATTTCAAGGCGCTCGAGGAGCGCGTCTACCGGCACCGCTGCGTCGAAGCCTGGTCGATGGTGATTCCATGGATCGGCGTGCCGCTCGCGTCCGTGCTGAACAAAGTCGGGCCGATGCCGTCCGCGACGTTCGTCGAGTTCACGACCCTCGAGCGGCCGAGCGAGATGCCCGGTCAGCGGACGAACATCCTCCAGTGGCCGTACGTCGAGGGACTGCGCATGGACGAAGCGATGCACCCGCTCGCGTTCATGGTCATTGGTCTCTACGGGAAGGTGCTGCCGAACCAGAACGGCGCGCCGCTCCGCATCCACGTGCCGTGGAAGTACGGCTTCAAGAGCGGCAAGTCGATCGTCCGCATTCGCTTCACGAGCAGGCAGCCGCTCAACACGTGGCAGATCGCGGCGCCGAACGAATACGGCTTCTACGCGAACGTCAATCCGAACGTGCCGCATCCGCGGTGGAGCCAGGCGCACGAGCGCCGGCTGCCGAACTTCTTCTCGAACACGCCCACCCAGATGTTCAACGGGTACGGCGATCAGGTCGCGAGTCTCTATACCGGGATGGACCTGAAGAAGAACTTCTAGGCCGATGCGCCGGCTGTCGGTCATCGTCAATGCCGCGCTCGCCTCGCGGGCGTTCTATCCCGTCGTCTGGCTGGCGTGTCTCACGCCGGCGCTGCTCCTCGGCTGGCGCGTCTACGAGGCGTTCACCGGGGCCGATCCCTCGGCGCTCGGCGTCAACCCGACCGAGACGCTGCTGCACATGACGGGCCGGGATGCGCTGTCGCTCCTCCTGCTCACGCTCACCATCACGCCGATCCGCCGGCTCACGGGCTGGAACCGTCTCCAGTCGATTCGCCGCACCCTCGGCGTCTGGTCGTTCGCCTACGCCCTCATGCACGTCACCTGCTACGTCGTCTTCGACCAGCTCGGGGACATCGCCGGCATCTGGGACGACGTGGCGAACCGGCCGTTCATCACGATGGGGATGCTGGCGTTCTCGATCCTGCTCGTGCTGGCGGGGACGTCGACCAATGCGTCGATCCGGTGGCTCGGCCGGCGATGGCAGCGGCTGCACCGGCTGGTCTACGTCGCGGCAGCGGCGGCTGTCGTGCACTTCGTGTGGGGGCAGAAGGCGGACATCCGCGAGCCGCTCGAGTGGGCGGCGTATCTGGCGGTGCTCTTCGCGATCCGGATCGGCCTGGCGGTCCGCAAGCGCCGCCGCGCGGTTCAGGCGGCCGTAACTCCTTGAAACGGAAGAGAGTAGACGTCGAAGGCCCGGTGGCAGTTCAGCCCCGGCGTCGGCCCGCTCGCTGTGCCGAACGGCCCGTTGAGCACAATCTTGTAGCCTGAGGCCCCCCGACCGGCTATTCTCCCCATGCCGTAACTGGCCGGACTCTCGGGTCTGGCCGGTCGTGCTCGAAGCCGACGGGCTTCGCCGGGGCCGGTAGTCGGGCCGGCCGGGTCATCGGGGAGACATATGCACAAGCCAATCAAGTAGGTCGAGCAGGGCCTCACGC
>CALFMR010000490.1 GCA_937880585.1 uncultured Acidobacteriota bacterium | reverse complement strand
CGTCGCGGGGACCGGATCGCGAGCGCCGACGTCCGCCGCGTTGAAGACCGACGCCGCCGGTCCGAGGCTCGTGCGGCTGACGATGGGCACGCAGCACTGACCGGTCAGCGCCGTGCCGCCGAGCGCGGCCTGCCAGTCCATGGGAATCGAGGTCATGTATCCGGAGACGAACCCGGCGCCGGCATCGCCAAGTTGGAATGGTCCGGCCACGCCTGACGGCGTGACGCGGAAGTGCGAGCGTACCTGTGTGTGACTGCCGTCGTAGTAGAGATACGCGCTGACAATCAGGTCATGGCCGGCCGGCAGGATACCGCCGATCTTGGCCGTGCCTGAACCGATGCTGCCCAGCTTGCCAGCGAGGATATCGGCGAATGGCCGTTGCAGAGTCGCGCGCGGCAGCGAGTCGATGGTGGCCGCTATCGCCGGCACGGGAATCGAGACTTCGGCGACGCGCTGGTACCAGTCGTGTCCGACGAGCCACAGCGCCTGATCCTGCGGGTCGAACGCCAGGGCTGTGCCGCCATAGTCGAAAGAATTCTGATCGCCCTGGGCGGTCGGCAGACGGAAGGCCCCGAGATAGGTGACATCGGCGGCTGTGATGCGCGGCTGATCGGCCCGGCCGCGGCCCGTGACGACGGCACCCGCGACGACGACGCAAAAGCCGGCGACCAGGAGCGGCCGGCGAGCCAGAGCGGCTGGGAGCATGGGCCTCGCGGCAGTATACCAGCGGCCTCGGAACACCCTGCGGAGTGGCCGCGACATGGCCCCATGATTGCTATACTCGGAACGCCGAGGACGACGACGTGATGGATGTGTGCAAGTCCGCGCCCCGCGGGGGCCTGGTCTCGAAACGGGGCGCCGCGTGAGTGAGCCGGGCATCATCTTCGATGCCGTGTGGAAGAAGTTCCGCCTCGGCCAGCACCACGACAGCCTGCGAGATCTGCTTCCGGCTACCGCGCGCCGGTTGCTCGGACGCGGACCGGTCGCCGATGTGCTGCAGGCGAGAGAGTTCTGGGCGGTTCGCGACGTGTCGTTCCGCGTGCAGCCCGGCGAAGCGCTCGGCATCATCGGGCCGAACGGCTCGGGCAAGTCCACGACGCTCAAGCTCCTGACGAAGATCCTCAAGCCGACGCGGGGCGCGACCGCCGTACGCGGCCGCATCGGCGCGCTCATCGAAATCGCGGCGGGGTTCCATCAGGACCTCAGCGGCCGCGACAATGTGTATTTGCAGGGCGCGATCATGGGCATGAAGCGCGCCGAGATCAAGGCGCGCTTCGACGAGATCGTCGAGTTCGCCGGCGTCAGCGACTTCATCGACACGCAGGTCAAGCGCTACTCGTCGGGCATGAACGCCCGCCTCGGGTTCGCCATTGCGGCACATCTGAACCCGGACGTGATGATCATCGACGAGGTCCTGAGCGTCGGTGACGCGGCGTTCCAGGACAAGTGCGTGCAACACATGCGGCGGATGATTGCGACCGGCGTGCCGGTGGTCTTCGTGTCGCACAACCTCCCGGCCATCACGGAGCTGTGCACGCGCGTCATCGTGATGCGCCGCGGCGTCGTCACCTTCGACGGCGACCCGGTCGACGCGATTCACCATCATCGCAGCTCGACGATGCCGGCCCTCGATTGGGCGGAAGACGAGCGCAGCGTGTTCCGGATTCGCGGCGTGGAATTCCTGTCGGGCGACGAGTCCACCCCGGGCGTCGTGCCGTCGAACGGCGACGTCGCCATCCGCGTGCACTACCGCGC
Source organism: uncultured Acidobacteriota bacterium (assembly GCA_937880585.1). Taxonomy (GTDB): domain Bacteria; phylum Acidobacteriota; class Vicinamibacteria; order Vicinamibacterales; family SCN-69-37; genus CALFMR01. The sequence continues at coordinate 814 of CALFMR010000490.1, read as the reverse complement.
CGTCGAGCCGATCCAGGAGCCATCGTTCGGCATCGAAATCCACAGCGCCAGCGGCGCGCACTGCTTCGGCACGAACACCGCCCGCAGCGGGGCCGTTGGGCCGGTCGAGGGCGACGGCACGATGACCCTCCACCTGCCGAACCTCGCGTTGCTGCCGGGGTTCTACGTCGTGTCGGTCTACGTGCGTGGCCATGGCCGCGCCGACGCGTACGACGAGCGGCGCAAGGCCTATCCGTTCTCCGTCGTCGGTGACGCGCGCGAGACGGGAACCGTGGCGCTCCAGGCTCGCTGGGAGCTGACGCCGCCGCTGGCGGCGGCCGGCCGCGGAGAGCGGCGCCGCGACTAGCGGCGCGATTCGTCATCCACATTCACACGACTGCGTGATGCCGTCGGCACACCGCGATCTCGCGTCGTCTCGATTCGTGCCGCATGTCATGTGGCGCCATCCGGCGCGAGTGAGGCCACAGGCCGGCCGTCTTCTTCCTCCTCCTCGATCTGCTCGACCTCACAACCGGCCATGACCAGCGAACGGCAGACGATTCCAGCCGACGACGTCCAGTTCGACGGCTGGTTTCTCGGGGATCCGAATGGGCGCCTCTTCTGGTGGCGCGGTCATCTCTACCGCGGGCTCACGCCGTGGCGGGCGGAGTTCTACGAAGGACTGTTCGCACGCGGCGCGATTGACGCGCTCGTCGAGCGGGGCTTCCTCGTCAGGAGCCAGCTGACGGACTTTGAGCTCGACGGCTACGCCCTGGTCGTCCAGCACGACGTGTTACCTTTCGTCGCCTATCCGTTCGGGTGGTGCGACGCCATG
>CALFMR010000489.1 GCA_937880585.1 uncultured Acidobacteriota bacterium | reverse complement strand
CGCGCATCCACGTCACGCTGGCCACGGGCATCTCGCCCGAAGAGTGCCGTCACGTCAATCTCGGGTATCGTGATCCGGCGTCGATTCGACCCGACGAGTGGCCGACCGAGGTCACCAACGGTGTGATGAAAGTGCCGCGCGCCGGTGAGTTGCTCTTCCGCATCGGCCGTCCCCCCGCGCCGCCGGAGGCGTCATGAGCACGTCAGGCACCCGCGCCGACAAGGCGCCGGCCAAGGATCGATCCCCTCGCGCGCCACGTCGCTCCCGTTCGGGCGAAGGACTCGCCACGGACGTCGTCATCAGCCACGTCCGGAATTTGATCATGCGCGGCGAAGCGCGTCCCGGGCAGCGGCTGCCGCCCGAGCGCGAGCTCGTGCGTCAGACGGGCGTGAGCCGGACGAGCGTCCGCGCCGGTCTGCAGTCGCGCGCCGCGAAGGGCGTGCTCGTGACACGGCACGGCGCCGGCACGTTCGTCGCCAACGGGCCGCCGATGCTCGACAGCGAGCCGCTTGGCTTCCTCGCCGCGCTCCACGGCTTTTCGCGCCGCGAGATGTTCGAGGCGCGCCGCACGCTCGAAGTTGGCGTCGCGGGCCTCGCCGCCGAACGCGCCACGGGCGAGCAGCTCGCCGCGATCTCGGAAGAAGTCACGGGCATGTTCGCGTCGCTCGGCGACGCGCAGGAGTTCCTCGTCCACGACATTCGTTTCCATCGCGCGGTGGCGGCCGCGTCGGGCAACCCGATCCTCGCGTCCATCGTCGAGATGGTGTCGGCGATCTTTTACGAGCAACGGCGACAGACGGCCAACGAAGCGCGCGACCGCCGGCCCGCCGCGACGATGCACCGGCGGATCTATCAGGCGATTCGTGAGCACGATCGCGCGGCGGCCGAGCGGTTGATGCACGACCATCTCGTCGGGGCCGAACGCGAGCAGGAGATCGAGACCGCGCGCGTGCAGGCGGGAACGGCGAGTGGCAAGAGTGACGCGCCGCCGAGCAAGCACACGCGCGAAGCACACGCGCCCGACGACGGGGACCGCCGCGGCTGAGCGCGACGGCCAGTCGTCCCATACTGACGACGGCTCCCGTCGTCAACCGTGAGCCGTCATCTTCAGATCGCGGCGCGCTGAACGATCCACCACCACACGCCCGCGCTCGTGACAATCGTGGCGAGTGACGTCAGCATCAGCGCACCTCGCGCGCCGCGCCCGCGTCCCACGCCGAGGCCCGCCAGCAGGATGAGCTGCGCCGGCTGCCAGTGCAGCGCGAAGAGAAACAGATCGCTCCCGAAGAACACGGTGTGGAGCGCCGTATTGAAGCCCAGAACGGCGATAGCAGCCCAGACGAGTGGCGCCATGCGTGCATCGTGCACGCCGCGCCACGCGCCCCATGCGAGCAGACCGGCCCACATCGGTATCCAGATCGAGAGAAGCGTCGATCGAGCGAGCGCGCCTGCGTACGAGAGCTCGCGCAGCATTGCATCGGCGCTTGGCGAAGCAGGGTCGTGGCCGGATACGACGTCTGGCGCGACAGGTGTGACGAACGTCAGGCTCATCGCGACCGGCAGGTCGCTGAGCGGATGCACGCGCGCCGTGTCTCGCCGCCAGTCGGTCAGACTGTGAAGCCCGATCGCGCGGCCGAAAGACAGGCTTCCGGCGGCGGCGACGATGACGATGAGCGCGGCCGCGATGAGACCGACTGACGCGGCTCGGCTGATCCGCTGCCGCCATGGCACCGGCGGCGCCTGCGCAGCGACGACGAAGATGACGAGCGGCGCGAGGTTCGTGATCGTGACGCCGCCCGCAGCCGCGCCGACGAGCGTCCATACGGCGGCGCGTCGCCACGACCACGCTGTCGAGTCGTCGACGGCCAGCCACGCGAACGCGACGAGGAACACGCTCGACAACGCGAAGCTCTCGGGAATGGCGCCGACAGTCACCGATGCGAGTGACAGCGTGCTCGCGGCGGCGAAAAGTGCCGCGTCGCGCAGCGTGAGACCGAATCGGACGAGCAGCGCGGCCGTCAACGCGGCGCGCAGGCCGTTGGCGAGCGGTGCGATGAGCAGTGCTGCCGCGCGCGGCGCGTCCTCGGCGCGAAGGTGCGCGACGGCCGCCACGAGGCGCGCAATCGGCGCCAGAATCAGGCCGGCGAGAAAGATGAGGGGATGGCGCGCGGTGCTCGACGCGCCGTGGACGAACTGACCCAGGTATTCGACCGGGTCGGCGTCGAACAGGATGTTGTAGTGGCCGAGCACACCGGCGCGATCGAACGCCCGCGCCGCGGCGAGCGCGGCGCCGAACGCGAGCACGAAGAGCGCAGCGCCGGCAGCGGCCGGCAGGCGGCGTCCAGGCACGTGCCATAATCCCACG
>CALFMR010000488.1 GCA_937880585.1 uncultured Acidobacteriota bacterium | reverse complement strand
GTCGAGATGCGCTTGATGTGATGGCCGTGCTCGATCGAGTACTTCTCGAGGAAGTGATCGGTGAGCAGCGGGATGTCCGGCTTGCGTTCGCGCAGCGGCGGGACGCCGATCGTGAAGACGTTCAGCCGGTAGTGCAGGTCCTCGCGGAACGCGCCGGCCGCGATGGCCTTCTCGAGATCCTGGTTGGTCGCGGCAATGAGCCGGACGTTGGCCTTGACCGCCTCGGTGCCGCCCAGCCGCTCGAACTCGCGCTCCTGGAGCACGCGCAGGAGCTTGACCTGCGTCGAGAGGTTGATGTCGCCGATCTCGTCGAGGAAGAGCGTGCCGCCCTCGGCCAGCTCGAATCGCCCCTTCTTGCGCGACTCGGCCCCGGTGAACGCGCCTTTCTCGTAGCCGAAAAGCTCCGACTCGATGAGCGAGTCGGGCAAGGCGGCGCAGCTCACCTTGACGAACGGCTTCTTCGCGCGCGGCGAGCTGTAGTGGATCGCGTGCGCGATGAGCTCCTTCCCCGTCCCCGACTCGCCGCGGATGAGCACGGTCGTGTTCGCGTGCGCGACCCGCGCGATCTGCTCGTAGACCTGCCGCATCGCGCCGCTCGTGCCGACGATGCGCGAGAAATCGTAGCGTTCGCGCAGCTCCTCGCGGAGGTGACTGTTCTCTTCGAGCAGCCGCTGGCGCTCGGAGTCGACCAGCCGCTCGACGCGCACCGCCTGCGCGATCATCGACGCGATGAGCCGCAGGCTCCGCATCAGGTGGTCGTAGTCGCGATGGCGGCGGAACGGCAGGTCGATCGCGAGCGCGCCGACCGATCGGCGCGTGATGGTGATGGGCGCGCAGATGAAGGTGACTTCGCGCCGATCGACTTCGCCGCGGGCGACGCGGTCGCGGAACATCGGCTCGCGGCTGACCTGCGGCACGATGACCGGCTTGCCGCTCTCGACGACGCGCGCCGTGACGCCCTCGGCCAGGCCGTAGCGCGTGCCCGCACGATCGGCGGCGATGCCGTGCGTGGCCTCGACGTGCAGTTGTCCGGCGGCGTTCTTCAGCATGACGGCGCCGCGGACCAGGCCGTACTGCCGCTCGAGGATTTCGAGGATGCGGATGAGCGCCGACCGCAGCGTCAGCGTGCCGGACAACGCCTGGCTGATGTCGGAGAGCGCGGCGACCTGCCGGACGTCCGCGGCGTCGGCGACCGCCTCGCCGCCAGCCGGCGTCTCAGAACCCGTCATGGCGCACAGCTTATCGCGCCGCGGCCCCGCTTCGAACGGGTGCCGGCAGGCCGGTCCCGCCCATGAGGTACCGATCGACGCCCGCCGCCGCACTCCGCCCCTCGGCGATGGCCCAGACGATGAGCGACTGGCCGCGCTGCATGTCGCCCGCGGCGAACACACCCGGCACGCTCGTCATCCACTCTTCGTCGGTCCAGACCGCGCCGCGCTCGGTCACGCGCAGCCCCAGCTCGTCGACGATGCCGCGCTCGGGCCCCGTGAAGCCCATGGCGAGCAGCACGAGATCGGCGTCCATGGCGAACTCGGAGCCGGGAATCGGCTGGAAGACGGGCCGCCCCCCGACATCCGCGCGAGCGACCTTGAGGCCGTGCAGCGCCGCGACGCGCCCGTCAGCCGTGCCGGTGAACCGCTCGGTCGAAACCGAGTAGACGCGCTCGCCGCCCTCTTCGTGCGCCGCCGACACGCGGAAGATGTTCGGCCACTCGGGCCAGGGATTGCCCGGCGAGCGTCCGTCGGGCGGCCGCGAGAGGAGCTCGAACTGGTGGACCGACCGCGCGCCCTGCCGCAACACCGTCCCCAGGCAGTCGGCGCCCGTGTCGCCGCCGCCGATGATGACGACGCGCTTGCCGGCCGCGGTGATGAACTGGTCGTCGGGAATCTCGTCGCCCTCGCACCGCCGGTTCTGCAGCGTGAGGTACTCCATCGCGAAGTGGATGCCGCCGAGCTCGCGTCCCGGCACGACGAGATCGCGCGGTTTGGTCGCGCCACCGGCGAGGACCACGGCGTCGTACTCGTCGACGATCTCGCGCGCGGCGTGCGTGACGCCGACGTGCACACCGGTGCGGAAGACGATCCCCTCGGCCTCGAGCACGTCGAGGCGCCGATCGAGGAACCGCTTTTCCATCTTGAACTCGGGGATGCCGTACCGCAGCAGGCCGCCGATGCGGTCGTCGCGCTCGAGCACCGTCACGAGATGGCCGGCGCGATTGAGCTGCTGCGCCGCGGCGAGCCCGGCAGGCCCGGATCCCACGACCGCGACGCGCTTGCCGGTTCGCGACGCGGGCGGCTCGGGCGTGATCCATCCTTCATCGAACGCGTGCTCGACGATGGCGAGCTCGATGCCCTTGATCGTGACCGGGTCGTCGTTGATGCCGAGCACGCACGCGGACTCGCACGGCGCCGGGCACAGACGGCCCGTCCACTCCGGGAAGTTGTTCGTCGCGTGGAGCCGCGCGATCGCCGCCGGCCACCGGTTGCGATAGACGAGATCGTTCCAGTCCGGAATCAGGTTGCCGAGCGGGCAGCCCTGATGGCAGAACGGGATGCTGCAGTCCATGCAGCGCGCGCCCTGGCTGCGCGACTCGGCTTCGGGCACCGGCAGGTAGACCTCGTGCCAGTCGGCGATCCGCTCGCGAATCGGCCGCGCCTTCGCCTTGCTCCGATGGATCTCGAGGAAGCCCGTGATCTTACCCATGGGACACTCCGACGAGCTCCTCGAACTCCGGCTCGCGATCCTCGGACCGGGCGCGCGCTTCGGCCGCGAGCACGCGCTTGTAGTCGCGCGGCATGACCTTGACGAAGCGCTTCACGGTCTTGCGCCACTCCTTCAACAACCCCTCCGCGTACTGACTGCCGGTCGCCGCCACGTGCCGGGCGACGAGATCCTTGACGAACGTCGCGTCCTCGGCCGTGAGCGCCTCGAGATCAACCATCGCGTGATTGCACCGCACGCGGAACGTGTCGGCCGTGTCGAGCACGTAGGCGATGCCGCCGCTCATGCCGGCCGCGAAGTTGCGGCCCGTGCGGCCGAGCACGACCACGCGTCCGCCGGTCATGTACTCACACCCGTGATCGCCGACGCCCTCGACGACGGCCACCGCGCCGCTGTTGCGGACGGCGAACCGCTCGCCCGCCAGACCGCGCACGAACGCCTCGCCGCCCGTCGCGCCATAGAGCGCGACGTTGCCGATGATGACGTTCGCCTCGGGCACGAACGTGGCGTGCGCCGGTGGAAACACGACCAGCCGGCCGCCCGAGAGGCCCTTGCCCCAGTAGTCGTTGGCGTCGCCCTCGAGCGTGAGCGTGACGCCGCGCGGCACGAACGCGCCGAAGCTCTGCCCCGCCGATCCGGTGAAGCGCACGCGGATCGTGTCGTCGGGCAGTCCCAGGCTGCCGTAGCGCCGCGTGACCTCGGCGCCGAGCATGGTGCCGACCGTCCGGTTGACGTTGCGGATCGGCAGCGTGATCTCGACGCGCCGGCGCGCCTCGAGCGCGGGCCGGCACTCGGCGATGATTTTGTGGTCGAGCGCCTGGTCCAACCCGTGATCCTGCATCGTCACGCGGCGGCGCGCCGTGCCGGGCGCGACGTCCGGCTGATAGAGGATCGACGACAGGTCGAGCCCGCGCGCCTTCCAGTGATTGACGGCGCCCTTCACGTCGAGCCGATCGACGCGCCCGATCATCTCGTCGATCGTGCGGAAGCCGAGCTCGGCCATCAGCTCGCGCACTTCCTCGGCCACGAACCGGAAGAAGTTCTCGACGAACTCCGGCTTGCCGTTGAACTTCGCGCGCAGCACCGGGTCCTGCGTGGCGATGCCCACCGGGCACGTGTTCAGATGGCAGACGCGCATCATGATGCAGCCGGCGACGACGAGCGGCGCCGTGGCGAAGCCGAACTCCTCGGCCCCGAGGAGCGCGGCGATCACGACGTCGCGTCCCGTCTTCATCTGCCCGTCGACCTGCACGACGATGCGGTCGCGCAGCCGGTTGAGGACGAGCACCTGCTGCGTCTCGGCCAGGCCGAGCTCCCAGGGCGCGCCCGCGTGCTTCAGGCTCGTGAGCGGCGACGCCCCCGTGCCGCCGTCGTGACCCGAGATCAACACGACGTCGGCGTGCGCCTTGGCCACGCCGGCCGCGACCGTGCCGACGCCGACCTCGGCCACGAGCTTGACGTGGATCCGCGCGCGGTCGTTGGCGTTCTTCAGGTCGTAGATGAGCTGCGCCAGATCCTCGATCGAGTAGATGTCGTGGTGCGGCGGCGGCGAGATCAACGCCACGCCGGGTGTCGAATGCCGCACCTTGGCAATCCACGGGTAGACCTTGAACCCGGGCAACTGTC
>CALFMR010000487.1 GCA_937880585.1 uncultured Acidobacteriota bacterium | reverse complement strand
CGCAGCGCGACGCCGATCCTGATCGTCGGCGCCGCCGACCTGAACGGCGACGGCCGCGACGAGCTCGTCGCCGTGGACGGCTCCACGCGCCTGCGCGTGTGGACCGTCCACCGCGCGCAGTTCGAGCGCGTCCGCCCGCATCCGGTCCCGCGCGAGGGACTCGTCCAGCAAGGCTATCCCAGCGTCGATGACGCGCCGGACTACGTGCCGCCGGTCGTCACGACGAGCACGCCCGGCGCGATCGCGCTGATCGCGTCGCCGAACCATGCGCCGCCCGCGCGTGGCGTCATCCGTTGCCAGTTCGATCACGCCGGCGCGCTTCGATCGCCCGCCCTCCTCGCACCGTCCGCTCCGCGTCCGCCTCCCTCGTCTCTCTAGTTCGAACACGCGTCGTTTCGTGATCGGTGTCGCGCGGCCGTGACGCCTCGGTGCGTCCATGCCGCCCGCGCGCGATCGACTCCTCAGGTCTGGTCGGCGCCTCGGTGCGCCAGGGGACGCTATGCGGATCGTGCTCGCAGATGTTCGTGGTGGGGAAGGGTTCGTCAGCAAGGATACGGTGGCCGGCGGCTTCGGATCGCGCCTTCGGCCGTTCTCGAAAGTCACCGGCGTCGTCGCCGCGCTGAAGCGGCGGTTCCATGACCTGCCGAGCGTGCACCTCGCCTACGCGGCGGCGCTCGCGCGTCGCGCGGGTCACACGGTCGTGGGATCGCGAGGCGAGGTCGTCGACGCCGACGTCGCGCTGGTGCTGTCGTCGATCGTCGATCATCGGCGCGAGACGGAGTGGGCGCGTGCCATGCGCGCCCGCGGGGCGCGCGTGGGGTTTCTCGGTCTCGCCGCGCAGACGCTGCCGCACTTGTTCGAGGCGGACGCGGACTTCATCATCGCCGGCGAGCCGGAATCCGCGGTGATGCGGATCGTGGCCGGAGACGTGCCGTCGGGCCGGACGGCCAGTCCGGAGATCGCCGACCTCGATGCGCTGCCGTTCCCGTGGTGGGATCCGCTCGTTCCGCCGCGCCGGCGCGTGCGCGTGCCGTTCGCGGGACGTCCGGTCGGTGGCGCCTTGCCGGTGCTGGCCTCGCGCAGCTGTCCCGAGTTCTGCACCTACTGCCCACATCGCATCCAGTCGACGTATCGATCGCGCTCGGTGGCCAACATCCTCGACGAGCTGTCCGCCCTCCAGGACGTGCGCGGCCCGCTGCACATCGTCTTTCGCGATCCGCTGTTCTCGCAGGATCGCGAGCGCGTGCTCGCACTGTGCGACGGCCTGCGCAGCCGCAGCCTGACGCATACGTTCGAGTGCGAGACGCGGCTGGATCGTCTCGATCCGGCGCTCTTGACGACCATGCACGCGGCCGGTCTGCGCGCGATGAGCTTCGGCGTCGAAGCCGCGGCCGCGACGACGCTCAAGAAGGTGGGGCGGCGGCCGATCCCGGAGACGCAGCAGCGCGAGGTGCTGCGGCACTGTCGTCGGCTGGGCATCGTCACGGCCGCGTTCTACGTGCTGGGGTTCGGCGAGGACACGTGGGACTCGATCCTCGCCACGGTCGAGTACGCGATCGATCTGGGATCGACCGTCGCGCAGTTCAAGATCCTGACGCCGTATCCCGGGACGCCGCTCTTCAAGCGGATGCAGTCGACCATCACCGAGACCGACTGGGAGCGTTTCGACGGCTTCACGCCGACCTTCACGCATCCGTCGCTGACGCACGACGAGCTGACGTTCCTCCTCGGCAGCGCCTACACGCAGTTCTACATGCGCCCGTCGTTCCTCGCGAACTACCTGCGCATCGGCCGATCGTTCGGCGGTCTCGTCGGGTCGCTCGATGCGAGCGTCAAGCGCCGCTATGCGCGCCACGCGGCGCTCGCGCGACGGCCGCGGCCGTGTTGACGCGCGGTCACGCACCGGATCGCCGCAGACAGACGAGGAGCACGCCATGGCAGCCATAGGCAGATTTGGCACCCGAGTCGTTCCGGAGATGGGATCGATCATCGGCGACTGCCGCGAGCGCGGTCAGCTCGTCGAGGGCCCGGACATCGAGGCCTTCGAGCGGGAGTTCGCCGAGTTTCTGGGATCCGGCCACGTGCGGACGTGCTCGACCGAATACGGCCGCATGGCGTTCTACTTCATCCTGCAGGCGCTGAACTTTCCGGCCGGCGCCGAGATCATCGTGCCCGCGTTGACGTTCTGGGTCATTCCCGAGATCGCGCGCGTCGCGGGCCTGACCCCGGTGTTCGCCGACGTGGACCCGGTCACGTTCACGCTCGATCCGGCCGCCGTCGAGCGTGCGATCACGCCGAGGACGCGGGCCGTGCTGCCGACGCATCTCTACGGCCTCTCGTGCGACATGGATCCGATCCTCGATCTCGCGCGGCGGCACGGGCTCAAGGTGATCGAGGACTGCGCGCACGCGCTTGGCGCGACTTATAAAGGACGGATGGTCGGCACGCTCGGCGATGCCTCGCTCTTCAGCTTCCAGGCGTTCAAGCCGCTGAATACCTACGGCGGCGGCTTGGCCTGGGTTCGAGACGCGGACGTGGCGCGCCGCGTGGCGCAGCAGGCCGACGGTGAGCCGTGGCCGGACGTTCGCCGCGTCGAACACATCCTGTGGAGCGGCAAGTGGCAGCACACGTTCATCCGGCCGAAGGTGTTCACCTGGTCGCTCTTTCCGATCTGGTATGCCGCGTCATGGGTCGGCGCGAAGCCCGAGGCGCGGTTGTGGGAGCGCGTGCGGCCGCTCGAACCGCTGCCGGCGCAGTATCGCGGCCGGTTCACGAACGTGCAAGCGGCGATCGGACGCGCCGGCTTGAGACGTCTGCCCGAGTTCATCGATCGCACGCGGCGACACGCCCGGATGCTCGACGACATCCTCGGCGCCGTGCCGGGCATCTCGGTCCCGCACGCCCCCGCGGATCGCACGCACGTCTATTACCAGTACTGTGCGTACGTGCCGGACAGCGAGACCGTTGTCAAACGCTGCATCCGCCGCGGTATCGACGTCGCGCCGATGCACGTCGACGTCTGCACGCGCCTGCCGCTGTTTGGATGGCGCGGCGCGCCCGCACCCGGCGCCGACCGGGCCGCGACCGCCGTGCAGGTGCCCGTGTACGAGTCGCTCTCGGATCGTGAAATCGAGCGTGCGGGACGGCTCGTCCTGGAGCAGGTGGCGAGACTCGCCGGCGAGGCACACGGCGCGCGTGCGCGCGCGCACTGATCGCGCGAGGCGCCGCCGCGCCGACTCGTGCGTGGCCCGCTCGTGCCACAGCCGATCGCGGTGCGGTACAGTCGGTCACCGCGAGGGATCAGCGCGTTGAACGGAGTCCTGCCGTATCTGGCGATTCTGGCGGCCGCCATCATCGAGGGCGAGGTGGCGTACGTCGCGGCGTGTGCGCTCGTCGCCGCCGGACGTCTTCAGCCGGCCGGCGTCATCGTGGCCGGCGCGGTCGGCGCCGCGATTGGCGATCAGGCGTACTTCTATCTGTTCCGCTGGCAGCTCACGAAGTGGCTGGCGCGGTTCCCGTCGCTCGAACGCCGGGCCGCGCCGCTCGTGAACCTCGTGCGCCGGCGCGCGACGCTGATGGTCCTGCTCATCCGCTTCGCCCCCGGCTTGCGCATCGCCCTGGCGATCGCGTGTGCGTACGTCAAGGTGTCGCCGCTGAAGTTCTCCGTCCTCAACAGCGCCGCCGCCTTCGTCTGGGCCATCGCGCTGTTCGCGATCGTCGGCTGGGCCGGACCGGCCGCGCTGGAGCACGTCGGACTGAGCGGCTGGAAAGGCGCCCTCGTCCTGGGCGTCGTCATCCTGATTCTCTTCAAGGTCCTGAGCCTCATCGAACGCCGGTCGATGGGCGACCACCAATAGCGGCGCCCGCGTTCGCCTCGATCGTCAGTCCTCGATCACCACGACTTCGTGATCGGTCACCGTCGGCAACTCGACGCTCGCCCATCCATCGGCCACGCGCATGTGCGGCGATGCGGGCGAGACGAGGAGACGAACACGGCGGCCGCTCACGCCTGACGGCAGACGGACGCGAACGCGAATAGGGCCGATCGGAATGAATTCTTCGATGGGCGAACGCCACGTGCCTTCGTTCGTGAGGTTGATCACGTGGAGGATCACGCGTGCGTCCTGCCGATAGAGATGGCAATCGACGAGACCCCGCCCCTCGACCGCGAGTGGGATGTCGTCATGCGCGACCCATCGAACCGCGTTGACGAGGATCTTCTGTAAGTCGCTGAAGTTGTCGCGCGCGAATCGCGCGTCGACATCGGCGGGGAAGTAGGCCACGCGCCCGGCAGTGGCCGGATCGCGGACGACGAGTCCGGGAATGTCGGTCTTGTCATCGAGCAGCCAGACCGATTCGGGCGGAAAGGCCGGCCGCGGCGGAACGAACGTCAGGAGGACGGTCGCGTCCGGCGCAACCTCCATCGGCGCGAGCGTGCCGCCGAACGGCACGATGTCGGTGGCGTCGAACCCCGCAAGGATCGGATGCCGACGCCCGACCGCCGGCGGTTCGCCGGCGACGTGCGGACCGTCGACGCCGGCCCGGAGCTCCGGCAAGAGCCGCAGATACGTCTGCGTGCTCGCGGCCGCCCGCCGGCGGCGCTCGTCTTCGACGCGGAGCGGATGATCGGCAGGCAGTTGAACACCGAACAGATCGCCGAGCGCGAGCGTCGATCGAGCGTCGCCGAACGCATCGCACACACTCGTGGCGCCCGTCGCGACGAGACCGCCGCCGCGCGCGGCGAACGCGTGGATCGCGGCGACGTGCTCGTCCGTCATCACGCCCAGATTCGGCAGGACGAGCGCTCGCAGATCCTTGGACGCCTCGGCGAGATCGTCGGCGTGCACGAGCACGTACGGAATGCGCGCGCGCGTCAGCGCCTCGGTCATGCCCCGCGACGGAAGATCCACCAGCACGCGCGCGTCGTCGCGGCCGAAGAAATCCTGATTGCGTTGTGAGTAGACGATGCCGACCGTGGCGATGGGCGTGCGGTCGAAGAGCACCGCCTCGTGCGCGCGATGCCACTGGCTGAAGGCGATAGGCGTCGGATACGCGCGCCGATCTTCGTGATACGCGTTGACGAAGTGCCACCACGGCTGGATGCCGCCGGCCGCGCCTTCAATCGCCCACACCCGCACTTCGGGCTCCGGCCGCGCGGAGAGTCTGAACGTCGCGCTGCCGGTCTGATACGTCGCGTAGCTCTCCGGCGCGAGCACGTCCCATCCCGCGAGCCCGTGCACGAGCTTGCCGGTCTGGCCGTTGGCCTGGAATCCCGTGCCGTCGGATCGATGCTGGTTGTCGAGCAGAACGATGTCCGACCGTCTGGCGATCGCGCGGTAGTCGCGAAACGCGCTGGACGCGCCCGACAGGCTGCCGTTCATCATGCCGACCCAGTGGCAATCCGCTCCGCCGGCCTCGCGCGTCGTCTGGTTGAAGAGATCCCAGATCGCGAGGCGACATTCGTATCCCCATTCGATCCACGCGCGATAGGTCGGGTCGTGCCAGTCGTGGCGCGAAGGCAGGTCCAGTCCGCGCGCGCTGCGGAACGCGCGCTTGCAGTTGTCGCAATAGCAGATCGACGATCGCGCGAGGCCGCTCCAACTGTTGTCGGTGAAGCCGTCAGGGCGATAGCGGGTCGCGATCTCGCGAAGGATGGCGGGAATCTGTTCCCGATAGTACGGCCCGTTCAAGCACGGGACGTGCAGCGTGGCTTCGCGCGGATAGGTGGCGCCCGTCGCATTCCTCGTAAACCAATCCGGATGCGCGTCGAGGAGCGCGTCGTTGCCGCCGTTGGAGTCCATGCGCGCGAGCACCACGATCCCGTCGGCTCGGGCGGCCTCATGGATTTCGCCGAAGAGATCCCGGCCGTCGAGAAACTCGGCCTGGCGATGGTACGGGACGCGCGTCGGGTAGTACGCGACGATGCCGCCGGCGTTGACGATGATGCCTTCGGTCGCGGTCCGGCGCCACTCCTCGCGCCACCAGGAAATGTCGTACCGGCGTGGATCGATCTCCGCGATGTTCGTCTGCATCCAGCGGCGCGTGCGGCGGAACCACGGCTCGGCCCCGGTCTGCGTTGGCGGCGGCGCGTCGGCAGCCGCCGCATCGGCATCAGGCACGCGCAGCCAGGGCAGCGCGGCGAGCGCCGCCGTCGACTGGAGGAAGCGTCGTCGATGCTGCTGGTCTGGCGTCGTGGACATGGGCGCATGATAATGCCGCGCATCCGATCGGGATGCAGGGAGTCTTCTCATGACCGATGCTGTTTCGCGCCGTGGCTTTCTTCGCGTGACGACGGCCGCTGGGGCGTTCGCGAGCGTGTGGCGTCCGGCAAACGCGCTGGCGCGGCAATCGGACCGTCCGCTGGCGGCATCGCCCGCCGCGAGTGGCGGCTGGTTCGACGAGCCGATGCGCTGGGTGCAGCTCACCCTCGTCGAGAACGATCCCGGGCGCTTCGATCCGGCGTTCTGGCTCGACTACTTCGGGCGGGTGAAGGCGGACGCCGCCTGCCTCAGCGCGGGCGGCATCGTCGCGTACTACCCGACCGACGTGCCGCTCCATCATCGCAGCACGTTTCTCGGCACCAGCGACCCGTTCGGCGATCTCGTCCGAGGATGCCAGTCGCGTCACATGCGCACCCTCGCGCGCACCGATCCGCACGCGGCGCTCGATGACGTGCGAGCCGCCCATCCGGATTGGATCGCGGCGGATCGTGACGGGCAACCGATCCGCCACTGGGCCGATCCGACGCGCTGGGTGACGTGCGCACTCGGGCCGTACAACTTCGACTTCATGACCGCGGTGCATCGCGAGATCGTCACGAGGTACGGCGTCGACGGCATCTTCGTGAATCGCTGGAGCAGCCAGCGCGAGTGCTACTGCGTCCACTGTCGCGCGAATTTCAACGCCGCGACGGGACTCGACCTGGGGCGGCTCACGTCGGCGCGCGACGAGACGCGGATCGCCTTTCTCGATTGGCGGAAGGCGCGGCTCACCGAGCTGTGGAAGCACTGGGACGCGGCGGTTCGCGATATCCGCGCCGAGTCGACCGTCATCCCCAACGGTCCGCCGGACATGAAGACGGCGGGTGAGTTGTCGCCGATCCTGTTCACCGACTATCAGGCGAGGCACGGCAACACGCCGCCCTGGGTCAATGGCCAGCGCGCGAAGGAGCTGCGGTCGGTGATGGGGCAGCGGCCGATCGGCGGCATCTTCAGCGTCGGGTTCGAGGAGCCGTATCGCTGGAAGGATTCGGTGCAGAGCGAACCGGAAGTCCGCCTGTGGGTGGCCGAAGGCACCGCCAACGGCATGCGGCCGTGGGTGACGAAGTTTTCCGGCGTCCTCTACGATCGCCGCTGGATGCCCGTCGTCGAACGGATTTACGACTGGCACGCGCGGCACGAGTCGTATCTTCGCAACGAGGCGCCGCTCGCGCGCGTCGCGGTGCTGTACTCGGAGCAGACGGCAGCGCGTCACGCTGGCGTCGCGCGCGGCGACGTCCCGGCCGACCATGTGCGGGGCATGTATCAGGCGCTTCTCGAAGCGCGCGTCCCGTTCGAGTTCGTCCACGAAGCGTATCTGACGCCCGCGCGGCTCGATCCCTTCACGGTGCTCGTGCTCGCCGACGCGGCGGCGCTGTCCGACGATCAGTGCGCCGCGATTCGCGCCTTCGTTCGTCGCGGCGGCAGCCTGGTCGCGACGTTCGCATCGTCGCTCTACGACGAGCACGGCGTCATCCGCAAGGATTTCGGTCTCGCGGATCTGTTCGGCGTCTCGTTCGCCGGCGGGTTCGACGGGCCGATGATGAACTCGTACCTGAGCCTCGACGCCGATCCGGCGACAGGACGCCGGCACGAGATCCTCGAAGGGCTCGAGGACACACCCCGCATCATCAACGGTGTGTTCCGCGTGAAGACGTCGCCGGCCGCGGCGTTTCCCTCACCCGTCACGCTGATTCCGTCGTATCCGGATCTGCCGATGGAAGAGGTGTATCCGCGCGTCGCGCACACCGAGACGCGCGAGCTGTACCTGCGCGAGATCGGCGCCGCGCGTGTCGTCTACATTCCCTGGGACATCGACCGCACGTTCTGGGAGGTCCTGGCCGTCGATCACGGCCGGCTGCTCGCGAACGCGATCCACTGGGCAGCGAGGGGACGTCCCAGTCCCGTCGCAATCTCCGGACCGGGCTTTCTCGATATCGCAGTCTGGCGCCAGAAGACGTCGCTGACCGTTCACCTCGTCAATCTGACGAATCCGATGATGATGCGCGGACCGCTGCGCGAGGTCGTCCCCATCGGCCCGCTGGAAGTCCGCATCGAACTGCCGGCCGGCGCGACCGCCAGGCGCGTGCAGTTGCTGACGGCGGGATCGGTGCTGCCGGTGCGCCAGCGGGGACGCACGCTGACGGTCACCGTGCCGTCGGTCGATGTACACGAGATCGTCGCGATCGACGTCTGACGCCAGTCCGCCGGCGCTGCTGTTTGACGCCTTCGCGACCGTGCGCGTCAGCGGAAGTTGTTGACGAGCAGTAAGTCGGTGCCGCCGAGGTCCGGTTTCGTCACGAGCGCGTACTGCTCGTTGGGCGAGATCGACAATTGCTGGCCGTTGGGTCGGGTGTCCAGCTTGCCGCCTTCGACGATCCGGTTGCTGGAGAACTGCAGTTCGCGGATCGACCAGTACGTCCGGCCGTCCGCCGGAGGCGCCACGAACCAGATGCCCGATGCCGTCACCGCGAACGGCAACACCGCGTAGGTCGGCTCCGAGACGATTTCGGTGTCGCCCGTGCCGTCCGGCCGGATTCGATAGATCGATCCGACGGAGCCGGCGCGCTTGTAATACAGATACTGGCCGTCGAGCGACGCCAGCGCGGCCTCGCCGCCATGGTGGGTGATCTGCACGGGAGCGCCGCCGTCGGGTGTCATCCGCCAGATCTCGTCGTCGCCGCCGCGGTTCGATGAGAAATAGATGAAGTGCCCGTCGGCCGACCACGCCGGCCGCGCGTCCTCGCCCGGCGTCTTCGTGATCTGTCTGACCGGTCCACCCGCGGCCGGCACCACGAAGACGTCGGAATTGCCATCCGGCCGGCTGTCGAACGCGATTTGTCGACTATCGGGCGACCAGCGCGGCGTGCCCAGGACCGGGCCGCCGAAGTTCGTCACGGGCTGCGCATTGTCGCCGTTCGCGTCGGCCACCCAGAGCTCGCGCGCGCCGCCGCGATTCGATCCGAACACGATCCGCCGCCCGTCCGGTGAGTACGCCGCGTCGCCGTCCCACAGCGTCGACGTCGCGATGGAGCCGGACTTGGCGGGATCGCGGAGGTCGACGCGCGAGATGTCGTCGTTGTCGCCGCCGCGCGAGAACGCCAGCTTCGTCCCGTCGCGGGAGATCGTCAGCGTCTGCGCGTACTCGAGGCCGCCGAGGCGGACCGCGTGCTCCGGCGCGTCGATCGGAATGCGCACGACGCCGCCATTGCTCGTCGAATGGCCGGCGATCACGAGCAGGGCCCGGCCGTCGGCCGTCCACACCGGACTGTGCAGCTCCCAGGTCTTGTAGGCGAGCGGTACGGGCGGTCCCGCCGGCGTCCCGTCGGAGCCGACGGGCACGAGGTTGAGCTGACCGGTGTACGCGCCGGTCGCGCGCGTGTACGCCACGCGCCGGCCGTCGGGCGAGAACGCCGGATCCATCGAGCCAATGAACGCGTCGCTCTTCGCCGCCCAGACCACTTGCTCACCGGTCGTCGATGAGATCAGGACAATGCCCTTGTGGACGCCAAGGCCCGTGCTCTCGACCGCCGAGCTCGTGGCAATCCACCGCCCGTCTGGCGACCAGACGAGACGGCCGGACGTGTCGTTCCCCCACGACGCCAATTGCCGCTCGGGGCCGCCGAGCGGCGAGATGAGATCGAGGTGCACGTCGATATCCGCCGCGTTGCCCTGCCAGAACGCGATGAGCTTCCCGTCGGGAGACCACGCCGGCCCGCCGGCGACTCCCGTCGCGCCGGCCGCCAATCGCAGCCGCGCACCGGTGCCATTCACCAACTGCACGTCGATGTCGGCCGTGCGGACGTCGTCGGGCATCGACGCAAAGACGACCTGTGTGCCGTCCGGCGAAAAACTTGGCCAGTCTTCCGAGCCGGGCAGCGTCGTCAGGGGAACGGGGATGAAGGACGCCGGCGCGGGCGGCGTGCGCGGCCACCACACGGCGGCCGCGGCCGCGAGGCCGATGACGGCGACGATCGCGGTCGCCGCGGGCAGGATCCAGCGTCGTGATGCGGCCGCGGGCGCGGCGGGCGGGGGAGCCGGCGCGAGCGCGCCGCTCGTCGAGTCCTCGCGCAGCTCCTCGAGCGCCACCTTGACGTCCGACGCGTGCTGCGCCCGGCGGGCCAGATCTTTCCGCAGGCAGCGGCTGACGAGCTGTTCGACCGGCGCCGGCACGCGCGACGCGGAACGTGCGAGCGGCTGCGGCTCGAGGTTGATGACGGCGGCGAGCGTCGCGGGCATCGAGTCCGCGCGGAAGGCGCGTTGGCCCGACAGCATCTCGTACAGGATCGCGCCGAAGGAGAAGATGTCCGATCGCGCGTCGACCTTCTTGCCTTCCGCCTGCTCGGGCGACATGTACGCCACGGTCCCGAGAATCAGACCCGCGCCCGTTTCGACGGCTGACTGCAGGCGCGTTTCATCCGTGGCCGACGCGACCGCGGGCGCGGCCAGCGTCGCGAGGCCGAAGTCCAGGATCTTGATCTGATCCTGGTCGGTCACCATGATGTTCGTCGGCTTCAGATCGCGGTGCACGACGCCGGCCGCGTGCGCCGCGGCGAGCGCGTCGGTGATCTGAATCCCGTAGCGCAGCGCGTCGGGGAGCCGCAGGCCGCTCGTCGGAATGACCTGATCGAGCGTCCGGCCGCGGACGAGCTCCATGGCCAGATACTCGGTCCCGTCTGCCGAACCGATGTCGTAAATCGTGACGATGTGCGGGTGCTGGAGCGAGGAGGCGAGCTGCGCTTCCTGCACGAACCGCCGCCGCCGCTCGTCGTCGGCCACCAGGTGCGGCGGCAGGACTTTCAGCGCGACGTGACGATGGAGGCGCGTGTCGACGGCGTCGTAGACTTCGCCCATGCCGCCGGCGCCGAGAAGCGCGACGACCTCATAGGGCCCAAGTCGCGAGCTCGGTGTCAGCGACACGGGCTCAGCGCCGTCGAATGGAAGTGGCGTAGCGGACCGAAAGGAGTGCCGGTATCGTGCGGCATGCGGCGCGAGCCACGGCATCATAAGTCGGGCGCCGTCCGGTGTCCATTCGCCCGG
>CALFMR010000486.1 GCA_937880585.1 uncultured Acidobacteriota bacterium | reverse complement strand
ACGGAGATGGCGGCCAAGATGGCGCACGGCGTGCCGCAGGCCAACGGCACGATTGCCGTCGAGCCTCTCCTCGACCTCTCCCACGTCGTCCGCGCCGTCCGCTACATGGCCGACCTGCCGCTCGATGCGAACGTGCTCTTCCTCACGGTCATGGCGACGAAGATGCCATTTGCGGGGAGAGGGTAAAGCCTCGTCAACTTCGAACTTTGAACTTCGAACACACGAGGCGCCTGCGGCGCATCATTCCATTCAAAAAAAACGATGACACCGCGAGCCCCGAGCGTAGCGAGGGGCGAAGCGCCGTAGCGTTGGGGGTGGGGGCCCCAACGCATTGCAAAGAAGATGACGCCGCGCCCTGCGCGCAAGCAAGAAAAGATGACCGGCCCTCTACGCGAAATGCACCCACACGCTTAGGATCGCCACCGCGACGACGAGCGTCATGACGACGTCAGAAGTCGTGCCGCGGAGTGCGCGAAGGCCGGCAGGAGACCAGTCGAACGTCAGGTTGTCCACCTTCTCGGCCGGCGGCCGGAGTCCCAGCTTGCTCAGCGTCACCATGATGACGACGCACAGCGCGAAGACGACGATGGCGAAGTTGAGGAAGCTGAACTGGGCGACGGGCGCGAGCACGCCCAGGTTCCAGTGGAGCGCGTCGCGGGCCACGTCGAGCAGGAACCGTCCGGCGCCGATGATGCCGCCGGTCACGAGCGTTACGAACGCCGCTTGTGCGGTCGCACCCCGCCACAACACGCCGACGAGGAACACGGCCGTGATCGGCGCGGCGACGTAGGCCTGCACGCTCTGCAGGTATTGATAGAGCTGGTTGCTCAGATAGGGAATGACCGGAATCCACAGGATGCTGAGCACCACGATGACGCCGGTCGTGATGCGTCCGAACAGCACGAGCTGCGACTCGCTCCGATTCGGATTCGCCTTCTTGTAGAAATCGATCGTGATGAGCGTCGAGCACGAGTTCAGCACCGAGCTCATCGCCGACATCAGCGCGGCCATCAGCGCCGCGACGAGCAGCCCTTTCAACCCTGGCGGCAGGAGCCGCAGCACGAGCGTCGGAAACGCGTTGTCGCCGGTGACTTCGGTCGGGAAGAGCGCCTTCGCGATCAGGCCCGGCAGCACCAGGATGAAGAGCGGCAGGATCTTCAGCGCCGCGCAGAGTAGCGTGCCCTTGCGCGCGTCGGACACGCTCTTCGCGCTCAGCGTCTTCTGCACGATCGATTGGTCCGTGCACCAGTACCAGATGCCGAGGATCAGCACGCCGACCGTCGTCCCGATCCAGGGATAGGTCGGATCGCTGAGCGGCTTGATCATGTGGAAGAAGTCCGGCGGCAGCGCCGCGCGTAGGCCCGCGAAGCCGCCAACCTCGTGCAGACCGATGATGCTGAGCGTCGCCGCGCCGGCGATGAGGATGATCGACTGGAACAGGTCCGTGTAGATGACCGCCGCCAGCCCGCCGCTGATGGTGTAGACGCCCGTCGCGATGACCAGCAGGATTGACGTCGTCAGATAGTTCCAACCCGCGACGTCGCGCATGAGGATCGCGCCGGCATACAAGTGCACCGAGATTTTCGTAAAGACGTACGCAAAGAGCGAGATGAGCGTCAGATAGCGCCGCGACCGCCCGTCGAACCGGCGCTCGAGGAACTCCGGCATCGTGAAGACTTTCGTGCGCAGGTAGTAGGGCACGAACAGCCAGCCCAGCAGGAACAGGCAGAACGCCGCCCCGAGCTCGTAGCAGGCGACGGCGAGTCCCGACGAGGCGCCCGAGCCGGCGAGGCCGATGAAGTGCTCACTCGAGATATTCGTCGAGAAGAGCGAGGCGCCGACGGCGAACCAGCCGACGTGCTGGCCGGCCAGGAAATAGTCTCGCGTCGTGCTCTTGCGCCGGGAGTGATAGAAGCCGATGGCGAGGACGACCGCGAAGTAGGCGCCGATGATGAATCCGTCGAGCATGCCATGTCACCCGCGCGCCGTGGGGCAGCGCGCCGAAAAAGGCCGATCCGGTTCGGGGCGCATTGTATGCGATCGGTTCGGGCGCCGCTGATAGGATGTCCGCGGAGCGCGTCGCGGAGTGGCCTACGATCTCGTCGTTGTCGGAACCGGCTTCGCGTCGTCATTTTTTCTCGCCGAGTATCTCGCCCGCGCGCCGCGCACCGCGCGCGTCCTCGTCCTCGAACGCGGCTTTCGCGATACACGCGCCTGGCAACTCGAACATCGGCGCACGACGCGCCTCGACGCGGACGCGACCTTCCGCCGCAGTGGATCGCCTGACAAGCAATGGACGTTCACGCTCGGCTTCGGCGGCGGATCGAACTGCTGGTGGGGCTGCACACCGCGGCTCATGCCCGCGGACTTCGCCTTGAAGACACACTATGGCGTCGGCGAGGACTGGCCGATGACCTACGCGGACCTCGAGCCCTTCTACGAGCGCGCCGAAGCCGTGATGGCGATTGCCGGATCGGATCGCGCGCCGTACCCGCGACGGACACCGCCGCCGCTGCCGGCGCATCGATTGTCGGATCCCGATCGCCTGCTCGCCGCCGCCTATCCGGATGCCTACTTTCCGCAGCCGACCGCGCGCGCTCGCGTCGCGACGGGCACGCGTCCGGCCTGCTGCGCGAACGGCGTCTGCGGTCTCTGTCCCATCGACGCGAAGTTCACGATCGAGAACGGACTCGCCGGCGTCTATGCCGACTCGCGTGTCACGCTGCGACTGGGCGCCGATGTCACCGCGCTCGATCTCCAGGCCGGCCGCGTCACCGCCGTCATCGTGAAGGGTGACCACAACCGCGATCGAACGGCCGGCAACGAGCGCGTCGAGGCCGACCTCTTCGTCCTCGGCGCGGGCGCGATTTTCAATCCGACGATTCTGCTGCGATCAGGTCTCACGCACGCGCGTCTCGGCCGGCGGCTCTTCGAGCAAGTGAGCCTCATGGCGAAGATCGATCTCGACGGCGTCGACGGCTTCCAGGGCAGCACCGTCTTCACCGCCAACGGCTACATGCTGTACGACGGACCGCATCGCGCCCGTCATGCAGCCTGCCTGATGGAGAGCTGGAACCGGCCCGACGAGCTCCGATGGGAGTCCGGACGCGAGCGGCAGCTCCTTG
Organism: uncultured Acidobacteriota bacterium; assembly: GCA_937880585.1. GTDB lineage: Bacteria > Acidobacteriota > Vicinamibacteria > Vicinamibacterales > SCN-69-37 > CALFMR01. The sequence continues at coordinate 8,167 of CALFMR010000486.1, read as the reverse complement.
CCATCAAGTTCATCTTCGAAGACCTGCCGGACGAGCGGAACGGGATTACACTCGACGCCGACGGCATGCCCGTGTTGCACTTCGAGGGATACAGTGAGTACGCGCGCCGCGGCTTCGACGCCGTGCGCTCCGAGCTCGACACGCTTCTGGCACCGCTGCCGGTCGAGCGCGTGGCGTTCGGTCCGGATCCGCTGCCGACCGAGGGACATATCCTCGGCACGGTCATGATGGGCGACGACCCGTCGGCGAGCGTCGTCGATCGCTGGATGGTGCATCACGCGGTGCGCAATCTCGTCGTGCTCGGCGGCAGCGCGTTTCCCACCGGCTCGCCGGCCAATCCGACGCTCACCATCAGCGCGCTCGCGCTTTGGAGCGCGGATCATCTCTTCGCGTGACGTCATGACGGCGGGACGATCGCGGTTCACTCGACGCCAGGTGCTGGTGGGCGGTGCGGCGGCGGCTGCCGCGGCGCTCGGTGGCGGCTACGAATGGCGGCGACTTCGCCATCCTGGTGCCGGCGACGTGGCGCGCCTCATCCGGCGGCGGCTCGGTCACCTCCGGTTTCGCGACGACGCGGTCGACCGCTTCGCGCGCGAGTACGTGGCGCGCTACGGCCCGCAGGCGATGGCCTCGCACACGAGCGCGACGTTCGGCGGTCTCTTCGAGATTGACGCGTTGCGGCGTCGTCTCCCGCTCGATCGACAGCAGACGATCCTCACGTTCGAGCGCCGCACCATCAGCTACTTCCTCCGATCGACGGACTACTTCCGCGTGTCGTCCGGATCGCCCGTGAGTTACGTCGCGTTTCCCGATCCGTACGAACGGCCGTGCGCGAATCCGTTCGCGGATCTGCGTTCATGACCGACGCGGTGGGACGCGCTCGTCTTCACGGGTGGCTGCGCGCCGCCATCGTCGCGGTGACGGTCGCGTTGGCGTTCGTCTACCTCGCGGCGGAGCGGCGGACCGGTCCGTTCGGCTTTCCGCTCGACGACGCGTGGATTCACGCGCAGTTCGCGACGAACCTCGCGCACGGGCACGGCCTGGCATTCAACGCGGGCGAGCCGAGCACCGGATCGACGTCGCCGCTCTGGACGGCACTCCTCGCGCTGCCGATCGCGCTCGGTGTCCCAGTCGTCACCGGGGCAAAGACGATGGGCATCGTGCTAGCCGCGATCGCCGCGATCCTCGCGTTCGACCTCGCGCGTCTGCTCTCCGGATCGACGGCGGCCGGTTGCGTGGCGGGTGGCGCGGTCGCGTGTTCCGCACGGCTGACTTGGGGGGCCGTGTCCGGCATGGAGGTGCCACTCGCCGTCGCGCTCGTCGTGTTGACGCTCGTCATGTTCGTGCGCGACGAAGGCGAGCGCGGATGGATGTGGGGACTGCTGGCCGGTCTCGCCACGCTCGCGCGGCCCGAGACCGGCCTGCTGTTTCCGATCCTGGCGGGCGTCGTCCTCGCATCCGGCAGTCGCCTCGGCTGGCGGGCCCGGCTGCGGGGCGTCGTTGTTCCCGCGACGTGGGCGTTCGTCGTCGTGGTCGCTATCGATCTCGTCGTCAACGTCTTCGTGTCTGGCCGGCCGCTGCCCGAGACCTTTTACGCGAAGACGGCGGGTGCCGGGCTGGTGAACGGCATCGCCCGGTTCGACCCGATGGAGATCGCGCGGTCGATGACGACGCGGCCGCTCGGCACGCTCAACACGAGCATCCGCCTGGCGGCCGGCGAGAGCCTGATCGCGTTTCTCTTCGTGCTCATCGGTGGGTTGGCCACGATTGGCGTGCTCGGCCGCCCGCGCCGGTTCGCCGGCGTCGCCGTGCCGCTGTTTCTCGTGCTGTCACCGCTCGCCGTCGGCGCGATGGCCCCCGTTCCGCACTACTTCCAACAGGACGGGCGGTACGTCGCGCACTTGCTGGCGTTGTTCTTCGTCGTGTCTGCCGTGGGGATGGCCGAACTGGCCGGTCGCGCGCGGCATCCGTCGATCGTCTGGGGCCTCGCGGTCCTTGCGATCGCACGATTGCTCTCGCAGGACGTTGCCTACGCGCCGCAGTATGCGGCGCAGGTCGACAACATCAACCGGCTGCACGTCGCCATGGGCGAGTGGCTGTCGATGCACACAGCGCCCGCCGACACGATCGCGACCAATGACATCGGTGCGATTGGATTTTTCTCCGGCCGGCGCGTGATCGATCTCGAAGGGCTGGTGACGCCCGCCGTGCTGCCGTATCGCGCCGAGCGAGCCTACGTCTCATTCGTCGAGCGCGAGCGGCCCGCCTGGCTGGTGATTTTTCCCGAGTGGTATCCGGAGCTCGCCGCGCGGACCGATCACTTTCACGAGGTGTCACGCATCACCGTGCCGCACGTCTCGGCGGCGCACGATTCGCTCGTCGTCTACGCGACGCCATGGACGCCGTCCGCCGAGGCCGCTACGGTCGGGCCGTAATGCGAGGCACGACGGTCACGCCCAGCGCGAAGCCCGCGAGCGCGAGAACGAACAACCAAGGCCGGCGCGGATAGGCGAGCGTGACGTCGTAGCTGCCGTCGAACGGCGCGACAAACGCGAGCTGGCCGTCGACGTTGATGACCGGCACGGCGGTGCCGCGTGCGGACGCCGTCCAGGCGGGATAGTAGTTCGTGCGCACGACGACGCGATCGCCGGCATGGACATCGCGGAGCGCGACGCGCGCGCCGAGCGGATCGTGTTCGGCGAGTTCGCCGCGACCGGTCGGCGTGACGACGGACCGCGTGTCGGCATCACGCAGTTCGAAGTGCGCGTACGGGCCGACGTCCCCATCGCGCTCGAACTCCGGCGCCGTGAGGTACTGACGTGTCGGCTCGTGGATCACGAGCAGGTGCCGGATCCCCCAACGCCGTAGTTCCGCGATGAAGCGCGCGCGCGGCCACGTGCCGATGGCGCGTCCCATCCAGGCGCCGCCGGCCACGAGTTGGCCGCGGTACGGCGACCACTGCCATCCATCCCAGACGCCCGCGTACAGCCGCTTGCCGGTTTCGGTCGCGAGAAGCGACTGGAAGTGCGCGCGGAACGGCGTCGGCTCGCTCGTCGTGTCCGGCGACGCGTCCATGTCGCGATGGAACGTGTTCTCGACGAGCACGAGCGCGCCGTCGAGGCCGCGAATCGTCGCGACGAGCGCCGGCTGATCCGCTTCGAGGTTCGGCACGTGGGGCACGGGCGCGACGAGCACCTGAACGTAGATCGCGGTGACCGCCACGAGCGCCCACGCAAGCGCGCGCGTCCGCGCCGTGCGCAGGATGAACGCCGCGAGCACGGGCGCGACGAACACGGTGAGCAGGTGGAACGGCCGGACGAACGCGTAGCCCACTTCCGGCACGTTGAAGCGCGTCATCGCGAGCACGGCGAAGACGGCAGCCGCGTAGAATCCCGTGCGCGAACGTCGCGCGATCCAGACCATGGCCACGATGACCGGCAGCCAGACGCAGGCGAGTCCGGTGTAGTCGTTCAGCCAGCGGCTCGGCTCGCCGAGGATCTGGATGTTGTAGGCGACCTTGCGAGCCATGCCGATCCAATTCCACGGCCGCGTCGTGTCGAACTGGACATTGTTGTAGATGAAGTAATGCGGATACCGCCACGCTTCCCATGTGAGCGGCAGGCCGGCGAGGCTCGCGGCCGCCGTCGCAGCGACGGCGCGCGCCAGTCGTCGCCAGTCCAGGTAGCAGACGCTCTCGACGGCGAGCAGGATCGCTGCGTAGACAAGAAAGCCCGCGTGCGAGTAGAGGATGAGCGTGAGGCCGCCGACGAAGACGAAGGGACCCCACCGGCGGCGAGCGGCGGTGGCGTGACTGCCGACGAGCGCCAACATCGTCGCCGCGACACCAGCGACCGAGTTCGTGTCGCCGCTTCGCAGCATCACGTACGAATACCCGAGTGTCGTCACCGCGGTCAGCGCGCCGGCGAGCCTGGGAAGGGCCCGTTCAACTTCGAACTTCGAACTGTGAACGTCGAACTGTGAACTTCGACGTTCAATCCGCAGGTCCCACCAGACGAGCAGCGGCAGCGACAGGAAGATCAGCAGGTGCGCGAGGTGGAAGCCGGCGCGGCCGCCGAGGAGGAGCATCGGCACGAGCGCGGGAATCGTGAGCGTGACGGTCAGGTCGGTCGAGAGCGGATAGCCGCCAAGGTAGTTCCACTGCCAGCCCACGAGCGTGCCATGGCGGAGCAGCGCGAGCTGATCGAGCGTGGCCTGCAGACGCGCCGGCCAGTTGTCCGAGAACGGGATTTCGTTCCACGTGCGCGGCGGGAACCAGATGAAGAAGCAGACGCCGATGGCCGCCAGTCCGGCGAGCGCGGCGACGATCGATTCGCGCCCAAACGTGATCGGCGCGAGCCGGCGCGAGACGAGGGCGAGGATCGTCGCCGCAGCGAGCGCCGCGACGAAGAACGGCGCCTTCGGACCGTGCAACGCGCCCGGCACGGAGGCCCAGCGCGAGGTCAGGAGGAAGTTCAGCCAGGAGAGTCCGAGCGACGCCAGCAGCGCGGCGCGCGAAAGGGTCAACCAGCGATCGCCCGGCGGCATCGTGCCGGGATCATATCGAACGATTACACGCGGCCGCGCGCGGCGTGCGTCGGCTGCGACGCGCCCGCGTCAACGGGCGCGAGTCCCAGGTGACCGCCGCGTTACGGCTCGACGTCGATCCGGACGCCGCCGACCATGCGTGCGGCGACGTTGTAGATGAGCGCCGAGATGGCTGCCATGATGCCGCCGCCGATGCCGTACAGGATCGGCATGACGACGATGGCGCTGACGCCGAAGATCGTGCCGATCCAGGCGTCGTTACGCTGGGCGGCCAGGGCTGTACCGAACAGCAGGGCCATCGCCGACATGATGGCGCCGACGAACAGGCCGATGATGCCGTAGAGCAGCGCGGCGATCTTGGCGACGGACCACGGACTGACTCGCGTGACGATCATGAACGCCTCCTCGAGCGGCACAGCGGACGGATTGACGGAGTGGCGCCGGATGCTATCACGGCTCCGTCGAAATCCACCGCGGGCGTCGATTATTCTCTAGGACGATCTCTGGGACGCCGCCCGGACGGGCGGTCGAGGAGGCGTGCTGAAGACCGTTCTGATTTATCTCTGGGCGCCCGTCGCCAACCTCATCTGGTACGCGCTCACCATCGTCATGGCGATCGTGTCGCTCGTGGTCTGGCCGTTCGACCGGACCGGGCGCGGCCAGCACTGGTGCGCGCGGTGGTGGTGCCGCATGGTCGCGTGGACGATCTTCGCGCGCATTCACGTCTCGGGCACCGAGCACGTGCGGCCGGACCGTGCGTACGTCTACATCGCGAACCACGCCAGCCTCATCGACACACCGGCGCTCTTCGGCTATCTGCCGTATCCGTTCCGGATCATGGTGAAGAAGGAATTGTTCTACGTGCCGTTCCTCGGCTGGCACCTGCAGACGGCCGGGAACTTCGGCGTCGATCGCCGCGACCCGCGCCGCGCGGCCAAGAGCCTGCGCCGCGTCGTCGACGGCGTCCGTTCGGGCACCTCGCTCGTCGTCTTTCCGGAAGGGACGCGCACGCCGGACGGCCGGCTGCAGGAGTTCAAAGCGGGTGCGTTCAAGATCGCAATCCGCGCCGGCGTCCCGGTCGTGCCGGTCGCCATCCGCGGCACGTTCGCGCTGTTGCCCAAGACGACGCTCGCGCCGAGGCCGGGGCGCGTGGACGTGATTATCGGCGCGCCAATCGAGACCGACGCGTACAGCGACAAGACCGTCGAGGCGCTCGTCACGCGCACGAAGCAGGTCATCCAGGCCGAGCTCGACGCGACGGCTCCGCGCGAGCCCGCCGTCGGCGACACCGCCCGCCGCGCGCCGCTCGGCTGAGTTGAAGAATGCGCCGCGCGGCGCCTCCTAACGTACTGGAGGGCTGACGTGACCTGGCGCTGGCTCGTCGCACGGCTCCGCGGTCTGACGCGGCGCAATGTCGTCGCCGACGAGATTCGCGACGAGATGCACTTCCATCTCGCCATGCGCGCGGCCGAGTACGAGGCCCAGGGCCAGTCGTCCGACGCGGCGCGCCGCCTGGCGCAACGCCGCTTCGGCAATCTCGCGGTGATGCGTGATCACGGCTACGACATTCGAGGAGGCGGCATGCTGGAAACGATCCTGCAGGATCTCCGATATGGCGTGCGGGCACTCTCAGCGCGACGCGCCTATACCGTTGTCGCCGTGCTGACGCTCGCCGTCGGTATCGGCACGTCGACCGCGCTCTTCAGCGTCATCGATGCCGCCGTGCTCCATCCGCTGCCGTTTCCGCATCCGGACGAGCTCGTCTCGCTTCGGGTCAGCACGACGATGGGAATGCGCCGTTCTGCGTTGTCGCCTTCCATGCCGGACGTCCGAGCCTGGCGCGAGAGCGCCGCCCAGGTCGTGGCACACGTCGGCATGGAACACCTGGCGTTCGTCGGGCAGCACATCCTCGACACCGGCGGCGAAGTCGCCCGCGTGTCCCTGCGCTACGTGTCCGATGACGATCTGGAAGTCTACGGCGTGACTCCGGCGCTTGGCCGGGCGCTCACGGCAGACGACCTGCGTCCAGGCGCGGTGCCCGCGATTCTGCTGGGGCACGCGTACTGGCAACAGCGCTTTGGGGCCAGCCCGGACGTCGTCGGCCGCACCGTCCGGCTCGACAAGGCATCCGCGGTGATCGTGGGCGTCCTTCCGGCTGGCTTCGACGCAAAGATCGACGTGTGGCGGCCATTCGCGAGTGATTCCGCGGAGAACCAGCAGCGCGGGTCGGGCGCGGACGTCTACGCACGGCTGCGGCCGGGTGTGACGCTCGACCAGGCAGCGCGAGCGCTGACGCCTGTTGCGCGGCGCGTCGACGTCGGTCCTGGGGATCGTGATGTCGTCGTGACCGTCACGTCGCTCTACGACGAAACGACCGCAGGACAGGGGGCGACCCTGACGCTGCTCGTCGCGGCAGTCGCGCTCATCCTGGTGATCGCCTGCGTGAACGTCGCCGGGCTGCTCGTCGCGCGGGGCGCCGCGCGCGAGACGGAACTGGCAATTCGCGCCTCCATTGGCGCGACCCGGATGCGGCTCGTTCGCCAACTCCTGACCGAAGCCCTGCTGCTGGCAGTCATCGGCGGCGTCGTCGGCGTGATCGTCGCGGGTCTCTCGCTTCAGGCGATCGTCAACATCGTGCCACTCTCGTTACCGGACAGTGCCTCGGCGACACTGAACGCCCGCGTCCTTGGATTCGCCTTGGCACTCTGCTGCGCGTGCGCCATGCTCTTCGGCACGTGGCCGGCGATGCGCCTGTCGCGCGCGTCGCTGACGCCGTCGTTGTCATCGGCCGGTCGTCGTCACGGACCGGCACTGTCGCGTCGTGGCGGACAGGCGCTCATCGCCGTCGAAGTGGCGCTCGCAGTCGTGCTCCTTGCTGGCGCCGGCCTGGTCGTGACGAGTTTTGCGCGTCTGCTTCACGTCGACGTCGGCTTCGACCCGAACGCCGTCGTGACGATGGAGGTCGAGCCGCTCGATCCGGCACCCGGCGTACTGCGCGACTTCTATCCCGCGTTGCTGTCTCGCGTGCGACAACAGCCCGGCGTCGAAGCCGCCGGCGCCGTCGACATGTTGCCGCTCGGTGACACGATGTCCATGACATCGGTGCTCGTGGATCGCAGGCCGGCGATGGTGACCATCGCACACGTCCTGCCAGGATTCTTCGAAGCGCTCGGGTTGCGCGTCATCGAGGGGCGGCCGCTCGCCGACGCCGACCGGTCGACGTCGACGCCTGTCGTCGTCATCAGCGAGCGAGCCGCTCGTGAACTGTTTCCCGGCAGCTCCGCACTCGGACGCGAGATGCTCGTCGGTGGCCGTCAGGCCACACCGCACCGGGTGATCGGCGTCGTCGGCAACGTCCGGAACTGGGTGAGGCCGAGTCGGTCGGAGCCGGCAGTCTACCTCGCCTACGATGATCCGGCCGATCCGGTGTCGGCGCAATCGATGCCGCTGACGATCGTGCTGCGCACACGGTTGCTGACGCCTGCGCTAACCGACGGGCTGCGCCACGCTGCCGAGTCCATCGGCCCGCGCGTGTTCGTCGATCGGATCCGACCCGGCACCGACTGGTTCGACGACCGCATCGTCAGCGAACACCATCGGACCGAGCTGCTCGGTCTACTCG
>CALFMR010000485.1 GCA_937880585.1 uncultured Acidobacteriota bacterium | reverse complement strand
AGGATCTCACCCGCTCCCCGGTCCGCGGCCTCGCGCGCCCAGGCGACGGCGCCGCGCGCCTCGCGCGCCGTGCCGCTGCGGCTGAACACTTCGAAACCGTCCGCGCCGCGTTTCGCATCGATGGCGACGATGACGGCCTGACTGCCGTAGACGCGCGCGACGGTCGTAACGAGCGACGGATCGGCGAGCGCCGCACTGTTCAGACTGACTTTGTCCGCCCCCGCGTCGATGATCGCCCGCGCGTCGTCCATCGTCCGGATGCCGCCGCCGACGGCGAGCGGGATGAAGAGACGCCGCGACACTTCGCGGATCGTGTCGAGCAATGCGCGCCGGCCTTCGAGCGTGGCGGTGACGTCGAGGACCGTCAGCTCATCGATGCCCTCGCGGTTGTAGCGCTCAGCGAGCTCCGCGGGATCGCCGGCCGTTCGCAGCCCCTCGAAGTTGATGCCTTTGACGACGCGTCCGTCGCGAACGTCGAGGCAGGCGATGAGACGTTTGGCCAGCACGTCAGCGTCCTTCGCGGACGACCGCGAGAAAGTTCTCGAGCATGCGAAGGCCGGTCGCGCCGGATTTCTCCGGATGGAACTGCACGCCGAACGTGCGTCCGGTTTCCACGGCCGACGCGAACGGCACGCCGTGCGTCGTGACCGCGGCCGACGCGGCGCCGATCGGTGCGGCGTAGGAGTGCGTGAAGTACGCCGACGCGCCCGCCGGTAGCCCGGCGAGCAGACGCGACTCGCGTGCCGCACCCGCATCGAGCGTGTTCCAGCCGACGTGCGGCACCTTGACGTTGCCGCTGAGACGGAAGCACCGGCCCGGCAAGAGTCCGAGGCCGGTGACGTCATTCGCTTCGTCGCTGCCCTCGAAGAGCCACTGCAGGCCGAGGCAGATGCCGAGCACCGGGGCTCCGCGATCGATCGCCTCGCGGATCGTCGTCGTCCACGCACCCGCGAGCGACGCGGTCGCGCTGAAGTGCCCGACGCCCGGAATGACGAACGCGTCAGCGCCAGCGGCCGCTTCCGGCTGCGTGACGATGCGCGGTGCCGCGCCAACGGCGGTGAGGCCCTTGACGACCGACGTCAGGTTGCCGGCGCCGTAGTCGATGAGGACGATGTCCATGGCGCTACAACAGCCCCTTGGTCGACGGAAGCATCTTCGCCAGCCGGCGATCCTTGGCGCACGCGACGCGCAGCGCGCGAGCGAATGCCTTGAACACGGCTTCGATCTGGTGATGACTCGATCGGCCGTAGAGCACCTTGACGTGCACGTTGGCGCGCGCCGCCGATGCGAAACCCTCGAAGAAGTCCTGCACGAGCTCGGTCGGCAGATCGCCGACCTTGGCTGCGCGCACGGGTAGATCGACGACCGTGTACGGCCGGCCGGACAGATCGACGGCGGCGACCGCCAACGTCTCATCCATCGGCATGACGAAATAGCCGGCACGGTTGATCCCGCGCTTCGAGCCGAGCGCCTGCAGCACGGCCTCGCCGAGCGCGATGCCGACGTCCTCGACGGTGTGGTGCGCGTCGACGTCGAGATCGCCCGTCGCCGCGATCGTCAAGTCGAAGCCGCCATGGCGCGCGAAGAGCTCGAGCATGTGGTCGAAGAACCGAATGCCCGTCCGGACCTCATAGCGGCCGCGGCCGTCGAGATCGATCGACAAGCGGATCTGCGTTTCCGTCGTCCGGCGATCAATGCGCGCGCGACGCAAGGGCATCCTCCAGCACGGTTAGGGCCGTCTTCGTGTGTTCGACAACGCCAGCGGTCATCCGCACACAGCCAGCGCAGCCGGGCGCGTGCGATTCGTTGCGCAGAAGCACGCCGCGCCGGGCGGCGGCGTCCACGAGCACGCCAGCGTCAGCGCCGGCGCGAAACAGGACGAAGTTCGCCTCGCTCGGCCAGAACGGCAGGTCGTGGCGCCGGCAGAAATTGTAGACGAGCGTGCGCGACTCGACCGACTGCGCGACGTACCAGTCGAGGTACGCACGATCCTCGAGCGCCGCTTCGAGCGCGGCGATGGCGCAGGCATTCACGCTGAAGGGCAGCATCAGTCGCCGGAGTGCGGCGATCGTGTCCGCGTGTGCGACGAGCGCGCCGACGCGCAATCCCGCGAGCCCGTGGGCTTTCGCGAACGTCCGGCCGACGACGAGATTCGGCTGCCGTTCGAGCCGCGGCCCGACCAGCGTCCGTCCACTGAAGTTCGCATAGGCCTCATCGACGAGCACGAGCGCCTGAGGTGCGCGTGCGGCGATCGCTTCGGCGGCGCCCGCCGGCAGTCCGAGCCCGGTCGGATTGTTCGGATCGGTCAGATAGACGAGACGCGTCGCCGGCGTGATCGCGGCCAGCGTGCGGTCGAGCGAGAATTGCAGGTCCTCGCTCGGCGCCACACGAACGATGCGCGCGCCCACGGCCTCCGCGCACGCCGCGTAGACCTCGAACGCGGGCTCGACGATGACGATTTCCGAGCGCATCGCCGCGCCAGTGGAATCGATGGCCGGGCCGTGCAGCGTCCACAACGCCGCGGTCAGCAAGCCTTCGTCCAAACCGTTGGTGAGCTGCACCCGGTCGGCCTCGACGCCGAGCCACTGCGCGGTACGCGCCGTGACGCGCTCGTAGTCCGGATAGCACGCCGCCGCTTCGCGGTCGAACGCGCGGATGGCCTCGATCGTCGACGCCGAACACCCGGCCGTGTTCTCGTTGAAGTGCAGCCGCAGCGCACCGTCGACGACCGCGGGTCGTTCGTAGCTCATCGCCGCACCCGCACGGACGCCGCGTGCGCGGTCAGGCCTTCGGCCTCGGCGAGCGTGACGACCGACGGGGCGATACCAGCCAACCCCCGCCGCGTCAGCCGCTGCACGGTGAACAGCCGCACGAAATCAGCCGCGCCGAGCCCGCCGCGGAATCGCGCGGCTCCGCCCGTGGGCAGTACGTGGTTCGATCCCGTCGCGTAGTCGCCGGCGGCCTGGACGCTCCACGGTCCGACGAAGATCGTGCCGGCCGCGCGGAACGCGTCGACGTTCGCGTCCTCGTCGACGACGAGATGCTCCGGTGCAAGCGCGTTGACGACGTCGACGGCTTCACGTTGCGTGCGCGCGACGACGATGGCGCCATTGCGAGCAATCGATGTCTTGGCCGGGCCGCTGTCCGGCATGCGTCGTTCGACGGCCTGGGCGACAGCGTTTGCCAGACGCCGCTTCGTCGTGACGAAGATGGCGCGCGCGGCCGGGTCGTGCTCCGCCTGGGCGATGAGGTCGGCGGCGATCCACTCGGCGTTGCCGCGATTGGAGTACACGACGATCTCGCTCGGCCCCGCATGAAGATCGATCGCGCAGTCCGGCGAGACGAGCGCCTTGGCCGCCGCGACCCACGCGTTGCCCGGACCGACGATCTTGTCCACGCGCGCAATCGACCGCGTGCCGTAGGCGAGCGCCGCGATCGCCTGCGCGCCGCCGATGGCGAACACCGCCGACGCGCCCGCTTCGATTGCCGCGGCCAGCACGACGGGCAGAGGCCTCGGACACACGACGATCGTTTCGCGCACGCCAGCGACGCGCGCGGGCACGACGGTCATGAGCAGCGTCGACGGCAGCGGATAGCGTCCGCCTGGCACATAGCAGCCCACGCGTGCCAGCGGCTGGACGCGCTGTTCGATCGCGATGCCCGGCGCCACGCGCACAGTGAACCCGCGCGGCACCTGTCGTTCGGCCACGCGCTCGAGATGTTTGACGGCTTGGCGAATCGCCGCGCGCACGGACGACGGCGTCTCCCGCCAGCCGCGTTGAAGCGCGGCCTTCGAGATGGGCCGCAGCACCGACCGCGCGGTCGCGCGCGGATCGTCGAGCTTCTTCGTCCAGTCGACGAGCGCCGCGTCACCGCGTATGCGGACGTCCTTGACGATGGCGGCTGCCTGCCGTTCGACGTCGGGCCGGCGAGCCGCGTCGCGCGAGGCGATCGCGGCCAGGCCGGCGCGGTTGGAAGCGTCGATGATGCGCATCAGAGCACGATCTTGTTGAGCGGGTACTCGACGATGCCCTGGGCGCGCGCGGCCTTGAGCTTGGGAATCAGCTCGCGGACCGTGCGCTCCTCGATGATCGTGTTCACCGCGACCCAGCCCTCGTCGCTCAACGGGGAGATGGTGGGCCGCTGGAGCGCCGGCAGCAGACCGAGCACGGTCGACAGGTCGTCGCGCTGGACGTTGAGCATGAGGCCGACGCGCCCCTGTGCTTCGATCGCGGCGCGAAGCAGCAGCGCCATGTTGTCGAGCTTCGTCCGCTTCCACTCGTCGTCGAGCGCGCGTGGATTGGCGATGAGCTGCGTGTTCGACTCGAGGACCGTGTCGATGATGCGCAGACGATTCGCATGGAGTGACGATCCCGTTTCGGTCACTTCGACGATCGCGTCGGCGAGCACGGGCGGCTTGACCTCGGTCGCGCCCCACGAGAACTCGACGTTCACGGGCACGTCGCGCTTGCGGAAATACGCCTCGGTCGCGCGCACGAGCTCGGTCGCGATCGTCTTGCCCGCGAGATCCTGCGGCCGCTGGTAGGGCGAGTCTTCGGGCACGGCGAGCACCCACTTCACGCGGCCGAAACTCTGCTTCGCGTAGACGAGATCAGCCACTGGCACGACGCCATCGCGCCCGGTGGCCGCCGCGTGTTCGGCGACCCAGTCGAGACCGGTGAGCCCTGCGTCGATCACACCGTCCGAGACGTAGCGCGCCATCTCCTGCGCCCGGATGAGCAGGCACTGGATCTCGGGATCGTCGATGCCCGGATAGTAGGACCGCGAGCTGACGTAGATGTTGAAGCCGGCGCGCGCGAACAGCTGGACCGTCGCGTCCTGCAACGATCCTTTGGGCAATCCGAGCTTAAGCACCATCGCCGGACCTCACGCCGTCGATCGTCGTGAAGAAACAGCTTCGTTCGCCGGTGTGGCAGACCACGCCGTCGCCGAGCCGCTTCACCTTCAACAGCACCGTGTCGTCGTCGCAATCGGTGAAGGCCTGGACGACGGCCAGCTTGTTGCCGGACGTCTCGCCCTTCATCCACAGCTTTTGACGCGAGCGCGAGTAGAACGTGGCGAAGCCGGTCTCGCGCGTGCGGGCGAGCGCTTCGTCGTTCATGAATCCCACCATCAGCACTTCGTTCGTGTCAGCGTCCTGGATGACGGCTGGCACGAGGCCATCGAGCTTACTGAAATCCATTGCCGGACCTTCCTGTGATCGTGCCCGGCGGTCGTTGGCGGGGAACATCGAGCGCCCGCCAGGACCGGCGGGGCTGCTGGACATCGGGGCGAGCGAAAATCCCGCTACGCGCAGCTCCGCCGAACGGCCGCGTGGCCGTGGACGTGATGGAGATGAGCGTGGCGGAACCGGAACATGCGCCGAATCCTATCACAGGGCCGGGCGGCCGCCCAACGCGGCGACGACGTCAGGCGTCAGCGCGGCGAGCGACTCGACGACGAGGTCCGCGCCGGCGAGCGCATGCCTTGGCGACGTCGTCGTGAGGGCAATCGTGCGCAATCCGGCCGCGCGTGCGGCCTGCAACCCAGCGACGGAGTCTTCGATCGCCACGCACGCGGCCGGATCGGCGCCGAGGCGAGCGACCGCCGTGAGATATGGCATCGGCGATGGCTTGCACGCCGACACGTCTTCGGCCGCGACGATGGTCTGGAAGAAGGACAACAGTCCCGCCGCGCGGAGAATGGCGACGATCTCATGTCCTTGCGCGCCCGATGCGATGCCGAGCGTGAACGCGGCGGCCATCGCTTCGATGCACGCGCGTGCGTCGGGGAAGACGACGGCCGCGGAGGACAAGTGGCGGCTGAACGCGCGCGTCTTGGCGTCGACGAGCGCCTGCGCATCGGCCGCGTCAACGGCGAATCCGTGATCGCGCGCGTAGGCGTCGACCAGACCGTGATCATCCCAGCCGAGATACCGATCGAAGTACGCGCGTTCGTCGAGCGTCCATCCGCGATCGGCGAATGCGTCCTGGAACGCGCCGAGGTGGAGACGTTCGGTATCGGCGATGACGCCGTCGAAGTCGAAGACGACCGTGGAGATCGGCTGGCGGGCGGACGTCATCCCATGAGGAGCGCGACGAGCGCCTTCTGCGTGTGCAGCCGGTTTTCCGCCTGATCGAAGACGACCGACGTGGGCGAATCGATGACCGCGTCGGTGACTTCCTGTCCGCGGTGCGCCGGCAGGCAGTGCATGAAGAGCGCGCCCGGCCGCGCCCTGGCCATGAGCGCTTCGTTGACTTGATAGGTCCCGAACGCGGCATTGCGTGCCGACGCTTCCTGCTCCTGGCCCATCGACGTCCACACGTCCGTGTACACGGCGTCAGCGCCGTCGACGGCCTCGGCCGGATCCGCCACCAACTCGAGTGAGGCACCCGGCGCGGCAGCGCGCCGGCAGGCGTCGACGACCGATGCGGGCAGCGCGAAGCCAGGCGGCGACGCCACGCGCACGTGCAGACCGAGCATCACGCCCGCCTGCGCCAATGACAGCGCGACGTTGTTGCCGTCGCCGACATAGGTGAGCGTGCGGCTGGAGAGCGAGCCCCAGCGCTCGCTCAGCGTCAGCATGTCGGCGAGCGCCTGACAGGGATGTTCTTCATCGGTCAGCGCGTTGATCACGTGCAGGCGTTCCGCGGCCGCCGCGAACTCGGCCAGCCGCGCGTGGCCGAACGTTCGTACGACGACACCGGAGACCCACCGTTCGAGGTTGCGCGCGACGTCGGCAAGTGCTTCGCGGCCGCCGAACGCATCACCCGCGGGGAGCTCGACCGTGTCACCGCCGAGCTCGCGTACCGCGATCATGAACGTCGTGCGCGTCCGCAGCGACGGCTTTTCGAAGAGGAGCGCGACGTGCCGGCCGGCGAGGGGCTGGTTGCCCATCCGACCCGCCGCACGGTCGCGCTTCATCGCGGCCGCGAGCGCGATCACGTGTTCGAGCTCGGTACGGCTGAGATCGAGGACCGACAGATAGTCCTTGCTGAGGAGAGGCGCGACGAGGGCCGGTTGGCTCATGTCCGATACTCCGCGTTGATGCGCACGTACTCGGCGCTGAAATCGCAGGTCCACATCGTCGCGCGGTGCGGACCGCCGGTGCCGAGGTCGACCGTGACGCTGAGCGCCGTGTTCGCCAGCACCGCGGCCGCGGCGTCCGCGCGGTCGTCGTGCGGCACGCCGCGCTCGAACAGCACGACGTCGCCCACGGCCGCCGACGCGCGCGCGAGATTGAAGTCCGCGCCCGACCGTCCGGCGGCCGCGATGAGCCGGCCCCAGTTCGGATCGCCGCCGTGAATCGCCGTCTTGACGAGCGGCGAGTTGGCGATCGCGCGCGCCGCAAGCCACGCGTCGGCATGCGTGGCCGCGCCCGTGATCTCGACGGTCACGAGCTTGGTCGCGCCCTCGCCGCCGCGCACGATCTCGCGTGCGAGATGGCCCGCCACCGCCCGCATCGGTGCAATCAACCGCTCGTCGTCCTCGCGCGTGATGGCGACGCCGGACGCGCCCGAGGCCATCGCGAAGACGCAGTCGTTCGTCGAGCACTCACCGTCGACCGTGATCGCGTTGAACGTCTCGTCGACCACGCGCCGAAGCGCGCCCGCGAGCACCGCCGGCTCGACTGCCGCATCGGTCGTGAGGAACCCGAGCATGGTGGCCATTCGCGGCTCGATCATTCCCGAGCCTTTCGCCATGCCACCGACCGTGACGGACCCGCCCGGCGCGTCGCATGTGACCGCGTACGACTTCGGAAAGGGATCGGTCGTCATGATGGCGAGCGCCGCGGCATCCGCGCCCGCGCGATCGAGCGCCCGCACCGCGAGTCCGACGCCCGTGCGAATCTTCGTCGCATCGAGCGGCACGCCGATGACGCCCGTCGACGCAACGAGCACCTCGCCAGGCGCGCAGCCCACCACGGCCGCGGTATCCGCCGCCATGTCGCGCGCAGTCGCGAGACCCGCCTCACCCGTGCACGCGTTCGCGCATCCGCTGTTCACGACAACGGCGCGCGCGCGTCCGCCGGACGCGGTCAGGTGCTCGCGCGAGACGATGACCGGCGCGGCGACGGCCTTGTTGGTCGTGAACACGGCGGCCGCCGGCACGATGCGGTCGGCGACGATGAGCGCGAGATCCAGCGGCGCGGCCGCGCCTGGCCGCGCGCGTTTGATGCCGCAGGCCACACCCGCCGCGCGGAATCCAGCCGGCGCCGTGACGCCGCCGGGAACGTGGCGCACCACCGCGCCCGGCTCAGGCGACGGCGACACGGCGGCGTTCGACAGGACTCGATCCATAACGGGCGGCCTTCTTCAACGGCAGCACCATGGCGTGCTGCGAGCAATGCCGGAACAGGGAGCAGCCGACGCAGTCCTTGGCGATCTTCCCCGGCAGCCAAAGGTGCGGCACGATCGAGAAGTTCTGCCGCACGAAGAATCGCGCGTCGTGCGTGAACGCGCACAACGTGTCGAAGCCGGCGGCTTCGGCGCGCCGCCGCACTTCGCCGATGAGCCGCGCGGCCACGCCGACGCGGCGGAAATCGGACGATACGACGAGCGACCGCACCTCGGCGACCGTCGTCGAGAGCGGCGCGAGCTCCGCGCACGCCTGAATCGCACCGTCGGCTTCGCACACCACGAACTGCGTCACGTGGCGTTCGACGTCCGTGAAGTCCCGCGGCAGCAGGTGACCCTCGGTCTGGTGCCGGCAGATCAGCGCATGGAGTGCGGCGGCATCAGCCGGCTGCCCCGTGCGAATCACGAAATCGTTCACGCTGCGCCTCCCGGAAACGCGGCATCGACGGCCGCATCGATCGTCGACAGAGCATCGTCGACGTCCCGCTCGCTGACGATGTACGGCGGGAGCAGACGGAGCACGGTGCCCGACGTGCGGTTGACGAGCAGGCCGCGATCCATTGCGGCCTGGACGACGGGGCCGGCGTCGGCGCGGAACTCGACGCCGGCGAGCAAGCCCACGCCGCGCACGTCGACGACGACGTCGCGCCGGCGATCGGCCAACGCACGAAGGCCGAGAAACAAATGATCTGACGCGCGCTGCAACGAGGCGACCTGCGCGTCGTTCATGACGTCGAGGAACGTCAACGCCGCGCGGCACGCCAGCAGATTGCCCCCATACGTCGTCCCGTGATCGCCGGGCGAGATCGCGGGTGCGATCTTGGCCGAGACCATCGCGGCGCCAATCGGCACGCCGCCACCCAGCGCCTTGCCGAGCGAGACGAGATCCGGCGCGAGACCCGCCGTCTGGCTGTGCAGGAACCGTCCCGTACGCCAGGAGCCGGACTGCACTTCGTCGGCGATGACGAGCGTGCCCGTCCGCTGGACCGCGCGCGCGATCGCGTTGACCACCGCGGGCGAGATCGGACGGACGCCGCCCTCACCTTGAATCGGCTCGACGATGATGGCGGCCGTCTGGTCGTCGACGGCGGCATCGAGCGTGGACGGATCGTCGGGTGAGACAAACGTCACGCCCGGCACGAGCGGCTGGAACGGCGCGCGGTAGTGGTCGTCCCACGTCGTCGAGAGCGCGCCCATCGTGCGGCCGTGGAAGCTGTGCGTGAAGGCCACGAACTTCGTGCGGCCCTTCGCGCCCGCCGTGAACCAATAGCGGCGCGCGAACTTCAAGCACGCCTCGACGGCTTCCGTGCCGCTGTTGCAGAAGAACGCGCGCTCGAGGCCCGTGAGTGACGAGAGGCGTGTGGCCAGCTCGCCCTGCAGCGGATGGAAATAGAGATTCGACACCTGCACGAGCGCCGCTGCCTGGTCCGCGATGGCACGCGTGAGCGCAGGGTGCGCGTGGCCGAGCGAAGCGACACCGATCCCCGAGACGAAGTCGAGGTATGCGCGGCCGTCCACGTCGAACAGGCGCACGCCTTCGCCGCGATCGAAGATCACGGGCAGCCGGCGATACGTCTGCAGGACGTGCGCCGATTCGAGCGCCTTCACGTCAATGGATACCGTCGTCATTCGCTGTCTCCTCGTCTCCTGTCGCGTCTGTCGCGGGGAAAAAGGCCGATCGCGGCGCGTCAGACGCGCGCGGCGTCGGCCGTGGCGATACGCGTGCCCGGTGCGGTCTCGACGCCATGCGTCGCGTCGAGCGCGCGGCCGTCGATGATGCGAACGCTCGCCACGCCCGCCGCGAGTGCGGCGCGGCACGCCTCGAGCTTGGCAATCATGCCGAGCGTCGCCGTGCCACTGGCAATCACCTCGTCGATGCCGTGGCCGTCGAGGAGTGCGATCGAGCGGCCGTTGGCGTCGAGCACGCCGGCCGTGCCGCCCGCGATGGCGAGATCGCAGTCGACGAGCGATGCGGCCACGCGCGCGGCCATGACGTCGGCGTTCACGTTCAGCACCGATGACGCGTCCTCGTCAGCGCTCGGCGCCGCGTCGAGGCCCAGGCTCGCGATGACGGGCACGTAGCCGTGCGCGGCAAGCAGCCGGACGAGGCCCGGATCGGCGTCGACGGGATCGCCAACGAAGCCGAGATCGACGAGCGCGCCCGTGCTCGTGCGATGCGCCGCCGAGCGGCGCGCGCGACCGAATCCGGCATCCACGCCCGTCAGGCCCACGGCCCGGACACCCGCGCCCACGAGCGAGGCGACGAGTGCCGTATTGGCCGATCCGCCGAGCACCGCGATGACCGTGTCGAGCGTGTCGGCGTCCGTGACGCGCAGGCCCTCGACCTTCTGCGGCTTGATGGCGCGTCGACCGAGCTCGGCGTCAATCGCGCGGCCTCCGCCATGGACCACGATGAGCGGCCGGATGGCAACCACGGCCGAGGCCAGGGCGGCAATCCGGGCGCGGTCGGCGGCGGTCTCGAGGAGCTCACCACCTAGCTTCAGGACGAGCGGACGGGTCACCGCCGCGCCGTCCATGCGTCGGCATCCTGCGCCGCTCTCCGCTCTGCTGACGAATAAATATTCATCAGAAACAATACGTATACACTTGGGCTCATTCAGCGTCAAGGAGAAAATCGGCAGCCTGGCGTGTCCAGCGTGACAAAGTCGTTTCGTCAGGCTATGCATTGGCTGTATAATTTCTCGCGTCCGGTGAATATCTATGAAGTCCTGGCGACAGTCCCAGATCCTCGACGTGATCGACAAGGAAGCCGTGGCGTCCCAGGAGGAGCTGCGGCATCGGCTGGTCGCGCGCGGCATCAACGCCACCCAGGCCACGATCTCGCGTGATTTGAAGGAGTTGGGCCTCGTCAAGCGCGCCGGTGACGGCGCCTACGTGCGGCCCGGCTCCGACCGGTCGAGTCCGCTCGTGCTCGATCAACTCCGGCGATCGGTGGCCGCGCTCGTTCGCGGCTTCGAGCGTGTCGACCCGCTCATCGTCGTGCGGACCGACCGCGGGCAGGCACAGGGACTGGCCGAGTGGCTCGACCGCGCGCAGCTTCCCGAAGTGGCCG
>CALFMR010000484.1 GCA_937880585.1 uncultured Acidobacteriota bacterium | reverse complement strand
TCGTCGCCCGCGTTCATGATCACGTAGCGATCCTCGGCCTTCGCGAGGAGCGGTCGCACGTCGCCGAACCGCGTGTAATAGCCGGCGAGATCGCGCCAGCGCGACGCCGTGTTCGCGAGGCGACCGTAGATGGGCAGCTCGGGCGACGTCCGCGACGCCGTCCGCGTCTCCGAGAATCCGCGATAACGCAAGTCCGCGCGCGACGCCTCGATCCGCGTCGTCCGTACGGACGCGTTCGCCGCGCCCTCCGCCACGCGAATCGCGTCCCAATAGATCTCGAGATTCGTCCGCAGCCGCACGCGACGCACGCCGATCAGTCCCGCGCGGGCGACGGCCGAGAGATCGATGAGCACCGTCTTGTTCTTCCCTTCCGGAAACCCAAGATCCGGCGAGACGACATGCCACCGGCCGTGTACGTCCTGCGCCTCGAGCGAGAGCCCGTGCGGCTTCGGTCCCTGGCCCTGACCGATCGCGACGTTGATGCTGCTGTCGGTCGGATAAACCCAGCCGTCGGCGACGAGCCACATCCGCGCATCCGCCGCGATCGGCCGGCCGAGATCGATGTCGACGAAGTGATCGGCCGCCAGGCCCTGATACCGCCCGCGCGCGAACGTATCCAGATATCGCCCGTCGTCTTGCGCCACGAGCGACGTGACGTCGGTCCCCGCGTCGTCCCACGCGTGGGCGATCGGCGCCGGCGGTCGCAGCGTGTGGACCGCGAGACTCGGCGGATCGGCCGGCGCGAAGCGTTCGTCGGCGAACACGTCCACGTCTTTCGGATGATCGACGGCCATGAGCGAGACCGCGTCGATGAAGTGCGTCTCCCACAGCTCGGCCGTGATGCGGATGTCGTAGACGCCGCCGACGGGCGCCAACTGGTCGCCGCGAATCTTCACCCAATCTTCTGTCTGCGTCACGCCCGCCGTGTCCACGGCGTTGATGCGCAGGCCCAGCGGCGACCGCCAGAGAAAGTCCGTGACGAACTTCGGACCGGTGCCGTCGTTGGCGAAGACCCACGGACACGATCCCTTCAGACGCTGATGCGCCACGATCGTCTGGTCGACCCCCTGGTCGAAGTCCGCCTGCAACACGCCGTTTGGCCAGACGACGCGCATGACGTCGACGGTCGAGCGCGTGCCGAGACCGACGTGGATGACGGGCGACGCGATCGTCTGCCGCTCGACGAACAGGCCGGACCGCACTTCGATCTCGCCGCCGATCCCGAATGAGTTGATGCGCTGGTCGCCAGCCGACGGCTGCGCGCGCGGGCGGATGACCTGGTAGTGATACCCGCGCGTGCCTCGTGCCGCGAGACGCGTGAGCCGGCCCTGCTGGATGCCGACGAGATCGAGCTGGCCATCACCGGTCATGTCGACGACGGCCCGAACCTCGGCCGTGACGGACGCGTCGAGTCGCTGCCAGCGTCGGTCCTCGCCGGCCAGCCAAATCGCCGTACCGGTGCCGCTCGAGACGACGACGTCGAGCGCGCCGTTGTTGTCGAGATCGGCGAGTGCCACCTTCGCGTTTCCGCTCGCCGGACCGCCCGGCGCGTCCGTCCACGTCGCGATGTCGGCCGTCTGCCAGCGACCGCCGTCGTACGTGGCTCGGCGAATGGCGCCGCGGGCATCGAGCGTGACGATGTCGAAGCGGCCGTCGCCCGTGACGTCGCCAACGGCCATCGCGTCGATCGCGACGCTCTCGTCTGGTCCCGCCATGCGCTCGAATCGCCCGCCTTGCAGATTCGCGAACACGACGAGCGATCCGTCATCGTCGACGCACACGGCATCCGGATCGCCGTCGCCGTCGACGTCCGCCCAGGCGAACGCGCGCAGTCCCTGCAAGCCGTCGAACGGGCGCTCGACGGTCCACGTCCCATCGCCGTTGTTACGCAGCACGACGGGCACACCGTCGCGGACGCCGACGATTGCATCCAGGTCGCCGTCCATCTCGATGTCCGCCGTCCAGACGCCCGTTGCGACAATCGGCAGGAGCCCCCGTACCTGCGACGCCCGCGCCGTGTCGTCGGTGAACGTGCCGTTCTCGGACTGGATGAACAGACGCACGCCGCGCGGTCCGGCCGCGATGAGATCCGAGCGGAAGTCGTTGTTCCAATCGATCGCGGCGAGCGCATGCGGACCGACGGCCGCTGGCGCCGCCCCGGCACCGGGCCAGGCCACGCGTAGACCCGGCGCGTCGGCGCGATAGATGCCGCGCGCGTCGGCGGCGAAGACGGCGGGCGTGCCCGTGCCGTCGAGCGAGACGACCGCGACCGCGCTCGGCGGCATGGCGGGCTCGTCGCCGATCACGGTGAAGGCGTACGACAGCGCGGCGTCCGCGGGTGCGGGCGCCGCGGTCACCGCGGGCAGCCGCAGGAAGTTCGTGAAGGGATCGGCGATGAGCTGGGCTGACGGCGTGACGCGCTGCCGGTCGTCGAGATAGGCCGGCACCTGCGCGAGCGTGTTGCGCAGAAACGCGAGCGCGCGCGTGGCGCCAGCCGCGTCCGACTGACGCGCGGCCGCGGCAGCCGCTTGCAGTTCATCGCGAGACTCCTGCGGCCATCCGGCGGAGACAGCCGTCATGCGATCGAGCGACGCGGTGACGGTCTGCATGTCGCCGCGCTTGGCGGCGAGCCGCGCGCGTTCGACGAGCACGGCAAGGTTGCTGGGTTCCCGCGCCGCGAGCTCGTCGAGCACGCGCGCCGCGTCCGCATCCGCGGTGTCGCCGCCGGCATCCTCGATCGATTGGACGAGCGCCATCCGCGCGCGCAGCAATTGCGGATCGAGCACGATCGTGCGCTGGAGGTCCGCACGCTCGCCGTCGGCATCGCCGCGTGCGCCTTCGAGCTGGGCACGCAGGAACATGACCGCGCCGCTCCGCGGCGCCAGGTCCACGGCGCGCGCGATCGGCGCGGCCGCGGCGTCGAAATCGCCGAGCCGCAGCTCGGCAAGCCCCAGATTCGCCCAGGCCGCCGGCTCGCCGGGCGCGATCGTCGCCGCCTCGCCGAAATGCTGCACGGCCGCGTCGAGCAGCCCGACCTGCAGTTCGGCGAGGCCACGATAGAACTGGCGGGTCGCCTGCTCGTATGCCGGCGACGCGGCCGGCGGCAGCCCGCGATGACGTTCGCGCGCGCGATAGACGACTACCCCGGCGATGACGGCGGCGACGATCACGCTCGCGACGAGCGCACGCCTGACCATCGTCATCGTTCGGAGCCCGGCGCTTCACCGACGCCGAGCGCGTCCGCCACACGGTTGATGTAGTTGAACCATGCGGCGATGAGGGTGATCTGGAGGATGCCACGGTCGTCGAACCCAGCCTGGCGCAGGCCGTCGATCTGCTCGCGCGTCACGCGCGTGGCGTCACGCGTCACCTGCTCGGCATAGGCCAGCATGGCGCGGTCACGCGCGTCGATGGGCGCCGTCCGAAAGTCGCGCCGGATCGCGTCGGCCAACGCGTCGTCTCCCGTCGCGCGCCGCAGGAACTCGGTGTGCGAGAGCGTGCAGTACGGCGTGCGGTTGGTCACCGACACGACGGTCGCGATCATCTCGTGCTGGCGCCGGCTGAGCGGCAGGTCCGGCGACATGAGCGATCCGAACGTCGCGAACGCATGGTGCAGCGCCTCCGGAATGAGCGAGTGCGCCGCGACGATGCCCGCGATCTCGTCGTCCTGTGGAAGGACGGGCGCGTCGTACTCGGGCGGATAGAGCGCGTGCTGCGCGGCCCGCGCCCGTCGCAGCGATTCGTCCGCCTCCGATGGCGGCACGGTGCGGATGCGCGTCATTGCACGTCTCGCCCCTGCGCAGCCTCGGCTCGCGGAATGAGCCAGCGGCGCACCGGCAGACCGACCAGGACCAGCGCGGCGCCCGCCAACGCCTGCCATGGCCGCGCCACGGCAATCATCGTGACGACGACCGCGACGAGCAGGATGAACAACGCAGGCGTCAGCGGATAGCCGGGCACGGGAAACGCGGCGTCACCCGGCCGCCGGCGCACGACGAACACGCCAGCCGCCGCAAGCCCGACGAACACGAGCGCGGCACACACGAAAAACGCGACGATCTGATCGAACGTGCCGAGAAAGACGAGGACGGAGGCCAATGTCGCCAGCACGGCGGTTGCCCGCGCCGGCGATCCGCTCGCCGTGCGCACGGCCAACGCGCGCGGAAACAGGCGGTCGAGGCTCATGGCTTCGTATAGGCGAGGCGCGACGATGAGCACGGCCATGATGCTCGGCGCGACCGAGCACACGACCGCCGTCGCGAGCACGGCCGGACCCGCCGGCCCCGCGAGCGCACGGCCCGCGAGCAGGGCAAACGCCGACGCACTCGTCGTCGCCGAGGGCGGTACGAGATAGATGAACGCGATCGTCGTCATGACGTAGATCGCGATGACGATCGCCACGCCGAACGTGAGCGCGAGCGGCACCACCCGCCGCGCGTGCTCGACGTCGCCCGCGATCCGCCCCGTTTCCCAGAAGCCGCCGAACGAGAAGAAGACACCGATGAGGCCGCCCGCGAGGGCTTCACCGATCGGAAGCGCGCTCGTCCTCGCGCCGGCAAATGGCGTGAAATGCGACCAATCTCCATGACCCGTCGTCAGCGCGATGATAACGACGCCGGCGAGCACGCACAACTTGACGACCGTCAGCACATCGAAGGTGCGCGCGCCCATCCGCAGCCCCGCCATGCTCGGCAGCGCGCCGATCCAGATGACCGCGACGGCCAGCACGCGCATCGATCCCGCGGCCGACGGCCAGAGGACGCTGAGATACTGCGCGGTCCCGGCCGCCAGCGCGGCGACCACGCCGGGATCCATGACGAGCAGCGACTGCCATCCGTACAGAAACGCCGCCGACGGTCCCCACGTCTCGCGCAGATAGACGTAGAGGCCACCGGTTTCGGGGTAACGCGACGCGAGCTCGCCGAACGTCAGCGCACCGGCAAGAACGATGGCGCCGCACCCCAGCCAGAGGGCGAACGTCCACGCGGGCGACTGCAGCGCGCCGATGACTTCGGCGG
>CALFMR010000483.1 GCA_937880585.1 uncultured Acidobacteriota bacterium | reverse complement strand
GCGGCGCGAGCCACGGCATCATAAGTCGGGCGCCGTCCGGTGTCCATTCGCCCGGGACGGCCGGGCCTTCACTTCGTCGTCTGCATGACGCCGCGAGCTCGGCGGAACTACAATCCCTCGCGAGCCCATGCCGTTGACGCCGGGTGCGCGCCTTGGGTCTTATGAAATCGTTGCGCTCGTCGGCGCGGGCGGCATGGGCGAGGTCTACCGCGCTCACGACACGACGCTCAATCGAGACGTCGCGCTGAAAGTCCTGCCCGCGGCCGTCGCGGACGACCCCGATCGTCTCGCGCGTTTCGAGCGCGAGGCGTATCTCCTCGCATCCATCAATCATCCGCACGTCGTCACGATTCACTCCATCGAACAGGCCGGCGCCGTGCGGTTCCTGACGATGGAGCTGGTGGACGGGCGGACGTTGGATCGGATCATCCCGGCAGCTGGATTGCCGATCGGGAATCTGCTGGCGATTGGCGTTTCGGTGGCCGACGCGTGCTCGGCCGCGCATGAGAAGGGCATCGTGCACCGCGATCTGAAGCCGGCCAACGTCATGGTCGACGCCACGGGCCGCGTCAAGGTGCTCGACTTCGGTCTCGCCAAAGCGCTCGGACCGGACGGTCCGAACGCGACGGCGGATGCCGAGACGATGGCGGCCGTCACGCACGACGGACGGGTGATGGGCACGCTGCCGTACATGTCGCCCGAGCAGGTGGAAGGACTGGACGTCGACGCGAGGAGCGATCTCTTCTCGCTCGGCGCGATGCTCTACGAGATGGCGGCGGGCGCGCGGCCGTTCGACGGCCGCTCGGCGGCGGCCGTGATGTCGGCGATCTTGAGGGAGGCGCCGTTGCCGCTCGAAGCGCGCCGCACGGATCTGCCGCGAGATCTCGCGCGTGTGATCGGGCGCTGTCTCGAGAAGGCGCCGCGCGATCGCATCCAGACGGCGCGCGACGTCTACCTCGAGCTCGACGCCGTGCGGCGGGCGATCGCCTCGGATGCGACGCGCGCGCGCGGCGGCGTCGACGCCCCGCGCGTCAGCGTCGAGATGCCGTGGATCGCCGTCATGCCGTTCACGCCCCGTGGCGCCGATCCCGAGCTGGAGAGTTTCGCCGGCGGCGTGGCGGAAGACATCAACGCGGGGTTGTCACGATACTCGTACCTGATGGTGATGTCGCAGGCGGCGCTGCAGGGGCGCGAAGGCCGATCGGATGCGGCCGCGGCGCCCCGCGCGTCCGGCGCGCGCTACGTGCTCGAAGGCAGCGTCCGGCAGTCGGGCACGGCCGTGCGCGTCAACGTCCGCCTGGTCGCGGTCGACGCGGGCACCCATGTCTGGACCGAGACGTACGACCGCGATCTCACTGATGCCGCCACGTTCGAGACCGAGGACGAGATCACCGATCTCGTGGTGACCGCGGTCGCCGATCCGTATGGCGCGCTCCTGCGGTCGATGGCCGAGCCGCTCCTGGCGAAAGCGCCCGAACAGCTCACGTCGTACGAAGCCGTGCTCCGCTTCTTCCTTTTCCAGCAGCGACGCTCGCCCGCCGACCATCTGGTCGCGCGCGCCGCGCTCGAGCAGGCGGTCGCGCGCGATCCGTACTACGCCGATGCCTGGGCGTGCCTCACGACGGTCCTCGTCGACGAATACCGCCACCGCTTCAACCCGCGGCCCGATTCGCTGGACCGCGCGCTGGCGGCCGCGCGGCGGGCGGTCGACGCGAGCCCGGCCAACCAGCTCGCGTACGCGGCGCTGGCCGAGGCGCGCTATTTTCGTCGGGACCTGGACGCATTCCGGGCCGCGGCCGAGCGCGCGATCGCGATCAATCCGCGCGATAGCGCCACGCTCGGCGTCCTCGGCCTGTGGTTCGCGTATGCGGGCGACTGGGAGCGCGGACGTGCGCTGACGGACCGTGCGATCCGGTTGAATCCGCGCGGGCCGCGCATTTCCCACTACGTCGCGTTTTTCGATCACTACCGCCGCGGCGAGTACCCCGAGGCACTCGACGCCGCCAACCGGCTCAACATGCCGGACTACCACACGACGCACGCGTCGCTCGCGGTCGTGCACGCCGAACTGGGCCACGCGGCGGCTGCGCGTGCCTCGGCCGACGAACTGCTGCGACTCGTGCCGACGTATCCAGAGGACGGACAGGACGAGCTGGAGCGCTTCTTCTTCGCGCAGCCGGCGCTCGTCGGCCGGTTCGTCGAAAGCCTGCGCAAAGCCGGCCTGCCGATGGCGCGGCGCGAGTGAGAAACGGGTGATCCGACGGATTCGGGTGGTCGAGGAAGTCCGCGCCTGACTTACTCGAAGGTGCCACCGAGGCACGTTCGAGTAGTGCCTTCGCGATTTTCGAGAAAGTCTTGGAGCCGGCGATCGGACTTGAACCGATGACCTGCTGATTACGAAT
>CALFMR010000482.1 GCA_937880585.1 uncultured Acidobacteriota bacterium | reverse complement strand
TGGCGGAGCACGTCGGACGGTACGATCTCGTCGAACGGCGCCTCGATCGGCAGCGACAGCGTCGCGCGCGCGGGCACGGCCGGCGGCGGCTCGACGAAGAGCGCGACGGTGAACATCGCCGCCGCGGACGCCATCACGGCCGCAAGAATCAACAGAATGACGAAAACGACGCCCCGGCGAACCGCCACAGCCACCTCATAGGCAGTATAGCGACACCGCGACGCGAAGACGCGAAGGACCGAATTGATTGTGGAGCTCTGGGTCTTCAGACCCAGGGAGGGCATGCTCACGCGAAGACGCGAAGGGCGCGAAGGCGATCAAAAACAGTTGATACCGCGAGCGCCCGAGCGAAGCGAGGGTGGCGAAGCGCGTAGCGCGGGGGTGGGGCCCCGCGCCACTGCAACGAAGATGGCTGGCAGCCTCGCTAGCCGCCGAAACGATTCGGTCGCCGGCCAGTAAACCCTGCGCGAATGTAGAACAAACTCCCGGCGTGCGGCTGTTTGGCGAGCTGCTCGTCGGTCAGCCCGCGGCGAGCGGTCGTGACGTAGATCGTGTCGAGATGCGTGCCGCCGAACGCGCACTTGGTGACCAGGTCGGCCGGGAAGATGAACGTGCGGTCCAGCGTGCCGTGCGACGTATACCGGCGGAGCGCGCCGCCTTCCCAGAAGGCGACCCACACGCCGCCGTCGGCATCGACGACGAGACCGTCGGGATGGCCGTCGCGCGCCGCCGCGATCGTCACGAAGGGCCGGCGACCGCTCGCGACGCCGCAGTCCTCGTCGAAGTCGAAGACGTCGACGCGATCGGTCCGCGTGTCGATGTAGTACATCTTCCGGCCGTCCGGACTCCAGTCGATGCCGTTCGACGTCGTGACCGGCGTCAGCATCTCGTGCACGGCGCCGTCTGGATCGAGCCGGTAGAGCGTCCCCTGCTCCGCCTTGCCGACGAGGCTCATGGTACCGGCCCAGAATCGGCCACGCGCGTCGACGTAGCCGTCGTTCATCCGGATGTCGCCGCGCCCAGGCGCCGCGTCGACGATCTCGGTCGTGCGTCCGGAGTCCGGATCGAGCCGCATGAACCCGGTGCCGGCCGCGAGCAGCCAGTCTCCGCGCGACGTACACGCGATCGCCCCGACGGGCCGGCCGACGTCGTAGACCCGATGATCGAGCGTGATCGGATCGTAGGCGTGCACGTGGCCCTGCATGATGTCGGCGAACAGCAGGATCTTCCGCCGATCGTCCCAGATCGGCCCCTCGCCGAGATCGAGATGGATATCGAACATCAACTCCGGACGCAGCGACGACGGTGGCAGCATGAGCGGGTCTCCGGGGGTCAGGATAATGGAAACGTCGAACTTTGAACTTCGAACAGAGGGGGCGCCTTCGGCGCGTCGCTTCGGAAGACGCCTGAAACGTGGAACCTCGGTTCGCCGTTCGCAGTTCGCAGTTGACGAGCGTTCTCAGCTCGATGTCTTCGGCGCGACTGGCCTCGTCGTGACGGCGATCGACACGCCCTCGCGCGTGAAGGCGGCGTGCAGGTGTTTGACGAGCTCGTGCTTGACGAGGAACTGGTCCGCGAACGCGCGCACGCGCACGCCAACCGCCATGCGCACGCCCGTGTCGGTGAACGTCTGGAACCGGACGCTCGGTTCGGCCGCCGGCACGCCGCCTGCCACGCTCGACATGACCTCGCCCGCCACACGTAGCGCCGTCTTTTCCGCGACGTCGAGATCGACCGTCGGGTCGAGCGTCACCTCGACGCCGATGCCCATGTCGCGCGACGGCCGGCTGAAGTTGGTGACCACGGCCTGCGCGATCTTGGCGTTGGGCACGATGACCAGGTTGTCGCCGAGCTGTCGCAGCCGCGTCGATCGCCACGTCAAGTCGGCGATGTAGCCCTCGGCCCCGGAATCGAGGCGCACGTAGTCGCCGATCCGTACGTCGGCGGCAATCGCGATGAAGATGCCCGCGAAGAGATTCGACAGCGGATCCTGAAGCGCGAGCGCAACGGCCAGGCCGCCGACGCCGAGCGCCGTCAGCCACGGCGTGATGTCGTAGCCGAACGACCGAATGATGACGAGCGCGCCGAGCGCCAGAATGACGATGCGGACGACGTTCTGGCTGAGCGCGGAGACCGGCGCGCCCGGCGACGCGCGTGGGCCGTAGGCCGCGACCAGCCGCGACGCGACACTCGCGAGCGCCATCGTCACCGACAGCACGCCGAGGCCGGAGAGAATGCGGACGGCGATGCGGTGGGGTTCGTCGGCGAGCGGCCACGACGGCAGCGCGAGATAGATGCCGACGAGCAGGCTCCAGAACGGGACGCGCCGCGTGATGGCGCGGACCAGGGCGTCGTCCCAGTCCTCGGGCGTGCGCGCGGCAAGAGGCCGGAGCCGCGCGTCGAGGATCACTTTGACGAGATGCCCGACGCCGTACGCAGCGGCGACGACGATCGCCGTGCTCACCAGCCGCCAGCCCCACTCCGGCCACGCACCGATCACGGATGACGCCTCCGGGGGTGATCGTGCGCCAGAGACGGAGGCGGGGGCAAGGGGGTATGCGCGCTCTTGACTCTCCCCTACGCCACTTGTTCTGCAGCGGCTCGGAGCTTCGCGATCGCGCGCACTTCAATCTGACGTGCACGCTCGCGCGAGATGGCGAGGCGGCGGCCGACTTCTTCGAGCGTGTGCTCACGCTCACCGAGACCGTAGTGCAGGCGGAGCACTTCACGCTCGCGTTCGGCGAGCGGAGCCATGACGCGTTCGACCTCCGCCGCGAGATCCGCCGGCGTCGGCGCCCCGTCTTCAGGCGGCGCGGCCAGGTTCTCGACGAGCGTGCCGATATCCGTTTCGCCGTCACCGAGGCGCGCGTCGAGCGAGACGGGCTGGCGCCCGGCGGCGAGCAACAGCTCGACGCGTTCGACGGGGACGCACAGGCGCGCGGCGATCTCGGCGGCGTCGGCGTCACGGCCCAGCTCGCGGCGCAGCGCGTCGCGCACCTTCCGGACGTCGGACAACGACTCGAAGACGTGGACCGGCAGGCGAATCGTGCGGCCGAAGTCCTCGATCGCGCGCGTGACGCCCTGGCGAATCCACCACGTCGCGTAGGTGGAGAACTTGAAGCCGCGGCGGTACTGGAACCGATCCACGGCCTTCATGAGGCCGATGTTGCCTTCCTGGATGAGATCGAGGAACGACAATCCGCGGTTCAGATACCGGCGGGCGATCGAGACGACCAGCCGCAGGTTGGCTTCGAGCAGCGCCTGCCGCGCATCTGCCAGCGCGGCTTCGCACGCCGCCACCGCCTGCCGCCGCGGCCGGAAGGCCGCGGCGGCGAGGCCGAGGCGGCGCTCGACCGCCGCGCGCGCGTCGCCGCGCGCGGCGGCGAGCTCGCGGTCGAAGCCGTCGGCGACCGCGGCGAGGTCGTCGACGAGCGACGGCCGCAGCGGCAGCGCGGCGAACGCCTGCGCGAGCCGCGCCTCGGCGGCCGCCACGCGCGTGGCGGCCGCCGACACACGCGCGCCGCGCCGCGACGACGCCGCGGCGTGGGCGCGCTCGGCGGCGAGCCGGCGCTGCCGGCGCGCCGCCGAGCGGATGACGCGCATGGCCTGGGCGACGGTCGCCGGCGTGAGCGGGCGACCGTCGTTCGGGACGAAGAGATCGGTTGGCGGCGCCTCGCCGCGCGCCACGCGCGCGGCGAGCGCGGCCAGCCGATCGACGACGGCTGGAATGGCGGCGAGGGCACCCGCGAGCGCCGCGCGCGCATCTTCGATGCGGCGCGCGGCGTCGCGTTCGCCGGCGGCCGACAGGAGCGGCCGCCGGCCGATCGTGTTGAGATACAGGCGCACGAGGTCGACGTCCTCGCCGGGTTCGACGTCCGGCGCCGTGGCGTCGGCGTCGAAGGCCGTGTCCGGCTCGGTCACGACGTCCAGCATTTCGACGTCGATTCCTTCCGGCTCATCGTCGGTCTGATGGCGCGGCGCGCGCGACGCGCGGGTCGGAAGCCCCACGGGTCCCTCGCCCGTCACGCTCGCATCCTCGTCGTCAAGCGGCGGCGTTCGATCGGATCTCGCGTCGAAGGTCGCGCGCGACGTACGCGCCGAGCGGCGCGTCGGCGGCGTCCATGTCAGTGCCGCCGCGTGTGGCGTGTCGTGAACGGAAGCGGAAGCATGGCGCGCGTGCGGACGATGTTGACGAGGCTGGCGATGCGTCATGGGATCAGTCCCCTGCCGATCGAGTCAGCAAAAGGACTGCCAAGCCAAACGCCGCGTCGATGAGATGACGGATCGCGCGAACGCGGCCGCGCGGCTCAGAGTGTGGCGCGCGCTACCGCGCGGACGGCCGCGGACGTGCCGCTCGCGTCACTCGATCGACTCGCCGCCGACGGCCGTCAGTCGCTCATCGATCCACGTGCGCACGCGCCCGGCGAGCACGTCGAGCGGCACGGCGCCTTCGCCGAGCACGACGTCGTGGAAGGCCCGGATATCGAACGCATCGCCGAGCGCGCGCTCGGCTTCCGCGCGCAGCCGGCGAATTTCGATCTCCCCCGTCTTGTATCCCAGCGCCTGTCCCGGCCACACGATGTAGCGATCGACCTCGACGACGATGTCCTCGGCGGCCTTCGGCGTCTCGGCCGCGAAGAAGCGAATGGCTTCGTCGCGGCTCCAGCCCATGACGTGCAGGCCCGTGTCGACCACGAGCCGCAGCGCGCGCCAGAGCTCGTACGTCAACTGCCCGTACTTCGCGTACGGGTCGACATACATGCCCATCTCGTCGCCGAGATGTTCCGCGTAGAGCGCCCAGCCCTCGACGAATGCCGTGTAGTTCGAGTGGCGCCGGAAGTCCGGCAGCCCGTACAGCTCCTGCGCGAGCGCGATCTGCAGATGATGGCCGGGCACGGCCTCGTGCAGCGTGAGCGCGGTCATCTCCCAGCGCGGCCGCGACTCGATCTTCGACGTATTGGCGAACATCATCGCGGCCCGGCCCGCCGCGAACGCGCCCGGCTGGTAGTAGGCCGACGTCTGCGAGGCGGCCGTCGCGCCCGGCACCGCATCGATGCCGTAGGGCGTGCGCGGCAGCCGACGGAACAGCGGCGCCAGCGCGGGATCCGCGCGTTTGGCGATGTCGCGATACTCGGCGAGCAGCTCGCCGGCATCGCGGAAATAGAACTGCGGATCGGTCCGGAGCCAGTGCGCGAGCTCCTGGAACGTCCCGGTGAAGCCGGTCGCCGCCTGCACGCGATCCATCTCGGCGCGGATGCGGACGAGCTCGGCGCGGCCGATCTCGTGAATCTCCTCGGGAGACCGCGAGAGCGTCGTGTGCCAGCGCACGTTGTACGCGTAGGTCTCGGCCCCGCCCGGCAATGCCGCAATCGCCGTCGTCTCGCGGCAGGCGGGCAGATAGTGCAGCATCAGGAACGCGTGGAACGCGGCAAAGGCCGGCCGCACGCGCCCCTCGAACGCGGCGACGGCCGCGGCCGTGAGACGCGCACGTGCCGACGCGGGAATCGAAGACGGCATGCGCTGGAACGCAGCGAGCAACGGACTGGTGAGCGGGTCGTCGACGAGCTGCGCCGTGGCCTGCGCGGGCACGTCGCGAAGCGTGACGCGCGGCGGCGTGAGTCCCGCCTCCACCCCGCGCCGCATCAGCGCCATCGTCTGCTCGATCAGGTCCGGCACCTGCTCGAGCCGCTCGACGAGCGTCTCGTAGTCGCGCACCGTCGACGCGGGCATCATCGACACGACGAGCGGGATGTCCTGCAGCACGCCCTCGAGCTGGTTGACGGGCATGAGCAGATGGTGCGGCACGACGCCGCGGACGGGCATGGCGTCGTAGTGGAAGTCCAGTCCGCGGACGGCCGTCTCGAGCTGATCGCGATAGAGGTCGTAGCTCAGCCGTTCGGCGTCGGGCAGCGAAGCGCTATCGACGAGCTGAATGCGCGCGAGGCTCGCGCGCAGGTACGTGGCGCGCGCCGCCATTGCCTCCGGACGGTAGTCGGTCCATCGCGCGTTGTGTCCGGGATACCCGAGTTGGGTGGCCCACTCCGGGTATTCGTGCATCCAATACTGCCAGTCCGCGTCGAGCTGCGCGTGAAAGGCACGGACGGGATCGACGGCGAGCGCCGCGAGCGTGGCTGAAGCGGGGGGAACAGCGGGTGTCGGCCCCGGGAGCGGGTCGATGGGCATGACCGCATCCTATGCGAATTGGATGCCCACTTCGCCATCGGCGCGGACGATCGTGCACGGCCGTGCACCGCGCGACATCACTCGGCGCCTTGACAGATGCGGGACCGGCGCCGAGAATCGACCGCACGCGGCACGTTCCTGCCCAGGAGTTCCCGATGCGCACCTTTTCCACGACGATGTTGACGCTGACGATGACAGGTTTGCTGGCGGTGCCGGCGGTGGCCGCCGCGCAGGGCGCGACGCCGCGCGCGCGTCCGCAGGACACCGAAGTCTGGGAACCCGTCCCGAAGGTCGTCACGCCCGGCGCCACGTCGAGCGAGGCGCCGTCGGATGCCATCGTGCTCTTCGACGGCCACAATCTCGATCAGTGGGTAGAGGTGAAGGATCACGCACCGGCGCAATGGACCGTGGCCGACGGCATCATGACGGTCAACAAGGCCGCGGGCAGCATCGAGACGAAGCAGCACTTCCACAACTACCAGATTCATCTCGAGTGGCGGATCCCGACGAACATCACGGGCACCGACCAGGCGCGTGGCAACAGCGGCCTGTTCCTCGCCTCGACCGGCCAGGGCGATGCCGGCTACGAGCTCCAGATCCTCGATTCCTACAACAACAAGACGTACGTGAATGGACAGGCGGGCTCCGTGTACAAGCAGTACCCGCCGCTCGTGAACGCGAACCGCAAGCCGGGCGAATGGCAGACCTACGATGTCGCCTGGACCGCACCGACCTTCAACGCCGACGGATCGCTGAAGACGCCCGCCTACGTCACCGCTTTCTTCAACGGCGTGCTCATCCAGAATCACGTCGAGCTCAAGGGCGAGACGCTCTACATCGGCAAGCCGTTCTACAAGGCCTTCGACGGCGCCCCGATCAAGCTCCAGGCCCACGGCGACAAGAGCGAGCCGATCAGCTTCCGCAACATCTGGGTGAGGGAACTGCCGTAGAAATTAAAGATGACACCGCGAGCCCCCGAGCGTAGCGAGGGTGGCGAAGCGTCGTGGCGCTGGGGGTGGGGCCCCAGCGCACTGCAAAAAAAGATGACAGAAGCCAGCGGCGAGTAACTTCTGGCTTCTGGCTTCCAACTTCTAACTTGATCCATCTCTCATCTCCCCTCATCTCCCCAACGTCATCGCTCCCAAATACTCCCCCGCCGGCGTCGTCGTCCACCAGGCGCCGGTCGCGTGGTGGGTCGCGAGGTCCGTGAAGCGATAGTCATCCATCTCCGCGCGGATGTAGCGCGGCGGGTGGTCCGGGAAGGGGTTGCTCGCGAGGAGCGCGAGGACGTCTGGCGATCCCTGGAGCAGCCGCTCGCAGAAATTCAGGAACCACGGCGTCGTACGTGCCGTGCCGAGCGCGGCAAACCACATCTGCCAATCGAGCCGTGGCTGATAGGGCGCGATGAAGCGCGGACGCGCCGTCACGTCGCCCGCCTTGTCCTTGAACCCATACGCCCGCCACGTGACGCCGTCGTCGCTGCCCTCGACGCGGATCTCCGGCCGGGTCGTTGTCATCACCGCGAACAGACCATAGCCGTTGACGCTGCGAAGCGGCGCGAGCTGCCGCGCGAGCGCGACGGCCGGCGAGAGCCACGCGGGACGGACGCCGAAGATCCCGAGGCGCGACACGGACGAGGCGGCCGTGCGTCCGGCAGCCACGACCGCCGCGGCGGCCCGACGCAAGACCGACCGGCGGAGGCGTCGCACGCTCGGCGCCGACAGACGATCGATCATCCCCCGCGGCACGACTCGCCGGAGCGCCGCGTCGTCGGCCAGCCAGAGGAAAATCGCAATCGTCAGGTAGTTGAAGAACGTGTAGTTGCCCGTGAGCAGGATGAGGACCTGGAACACGGCCATGACGAGGCCGCCGATCATCCGCAGCCGTCGCGGCGCGAAGACGAGAAACGGCACCGCCAGCTCGATGAGGAACACGCCCGCGCACGAGCCTTTCTGAAACCAGACGGGAAGCTGGTGCGCGTACCAGCCGATCCAGGTCGGGAGCGGCTGCGTCTCGAAGTGGAACGTGAGCGCGGTGAAATGGCGCCAGGTCGCATCGCCGCTGAGCAGCTTCACGCAGCCAGACTCGAACATCAGCCGGAACGCCAGCCAGCGGTAGAGCCAGACCACGGCGCGCGATGGCGCGCGCGTGCGGACGATGCGGGAGCGGAGCGAAGACCAGGCGCTGGCGCCGATGGCGATGAGTCCTGCCTCGAGGAGCAGGTTGTCCCACTGAAAGCCGAGGAAGTCCTGGCCGAGCGTCGCGAGCGATAGATACAACAGCCAGCACAGCGCGAGACATGGCCCTTCGACGACCCCGGCCATGACGAAGGCCGCGGCCACCGCGCCGCCCACACATTGGGCGACGAGCGAAGCGTCCGACGCGGAAATCCATCCGAGCGTGGGCAGGACGCGATAGCGCTCCAGACCGACGTTCACGCCGTCGAAATACGCGCGCGCCGCGTCCATCAGATTGCCGGCCGGCAGAATGCCGCGACTGCCGATGAGGCCGTGGACTTGGACGAGGAGCGAGAGGAACGCGACGAGATAGACGAGGCCGAGCGCGCGAAGGAACAGCCACCGGACGAGATCGTACGACGGCCGTTCGAGGTGATGCCCCCACAGCTCGGTCGTGACGCGATCGAAGAACGGCCGGTGACGGGCGATCAGTCGATACGCCACTCCGGCCGCGGGCGCAGCCAGCGGAACGTGTTCGTAGACGCGCAGAGGCCAGGTGGAAGCGCCGCCGGCGGCGAGACCGCGGAAGACGGCCGCCGCACCGGACGACACACGACCGTCGGGCTCGATGAGCTGGACGGCCGACGCGAAGTCCGCGGTGGGAATCTCCGGAAACTCGGCCGCGACGCGCGGATCTTGCGACTCGACGAAGTCGAGCGTGTCGGCCGTCGATTCCCGCGCGCGATCGATCCAGCGCCGGCAGAAGCCACAGCGCCCGTCGAACACCACGAGCGGCTTGGGCGGCGGTGACGCGACACGGCGACCTTCGGCAGGCACGACGCGAGCATCATAGACGTGACGGTATCGGCGCGCGCGGCGCCGCGTCGGTGCAGGCGGGCACCCGTGACCGCGCGCATCAGGCCCTCGTACCCGCCCGGACAGCGCCGGGCGGGACGCGGACCGCGAGTCGAGCTAGCTCTTGGCGGGGATCTTCAGCGTCTGGCCGACCTTGATCTTGTTGGGATCGGTCAACTGGTCGCGGTTGGCCTCGAAGATGTGCATGTACTTATTGGCGTCGCCGTAGAACTGCTTGCTGATCTTCGACAGCGTGTCGCCGGCCTGCACCGTGTAGGTCTGGGCCGCGGGAGCCGGCGCGGGCTGCGGCAAGCTCGCGTCGATCGACAGATCGCAGGTGAGATCGCCGTAGGTCGGATCGACCGACTTGATCGCCGTCCACACTTCGTTCTTGGCGGCGTCGTTCGGCGCGGCGCCCTTGATGAACAGCTTGTCGTCCTGGACGTGCAGATTGGTGAGGTGCACGCCGAGCTGCTGAATCTTCGTCAGTGCCGGCGCGTACTTGGTCTTCAGTTGTTCGAGTCGATCCATGACACTCCTCGATCCGCCGTGGACGTCGCGGCGTGGAAACGCGTGCCGAACGCCCGGCGGGTAGCTGTGGCCGCTCGCCCGTCGGCGACCGCATGGGGGACTGCTGCCGGGGAAGCGCTGTCATCATACCGCGGCGGTGCAACGGTGCCATGTCAGGACGGACAGACAAAACACCGCCTCTCAATCGTCTCAGGTGCAGCAGCCGATGAGCCGCGATCGAGGCCCGGAGGGGCCGTGGGACCTGGCGGCGATTTACGACCGCGTCGCCACCTCGCTCTATCGCCACGCGTTGATGATCCT
>CALFMR010000481.1 GCA_937880585.1 uncultured Acidobacteriota bacterium | reverse complement strand
ACCTCGCGGCGATCACGGGCTGGCGCATGTTGGGTTACTTCGAGACGCTGGTTTATATGGGCTTTGTCGCAGTCGGCCTCTTTTTCGTCTGGGAGAAGGGCGTGCTGGACTGGTCCAACGATAAGGGAGCTCTCTACTGTCAGCATCCGCCACCGCCACACCGACGCCACCGCGACGGTCACCGCCGACGTCTCCGGCCACGCCTCACTCACCTTCGCCGATCCACCACTCGCCATTCCCCCCGGCCAGGCCGTCGTCTTCTACGACGGTGACGAAGTGCTCGGAGGCGGGTGGATTTGTTGAGTGAAGCGCGCTTACTAAATTTCGAACTTCGAACTTCGAAGTGACGAAGCGCCTCCGGCGCGTCAGTGTCCCTGGCTCTCCAGGAACCGCTCGGCGTCGAGAGCGGCCATGCAGCCGGAGCCGGCGGCAGTGATCGCCTGGCGGTAGGTGGGATCCTGGACGTCGCCGCAGGCGAAGACGCCCGGGATGCTCGTCTTCGATCCGTGCCGGGTGACGAGATAGCCGTTCGTGTCCATGTCGAGCATGCCCTTGAAGAGCGCGGTGTTCGGCGTGTGGCCGATCGCGACGAACAGCCCCTCGATCTCGAGATCCTTCTCCATGCCCGTGCGCACGTTGCGCAGCTTCACGCCGCAGACGGCGCCCTGCCCGTTGTCGAGGACTTCGAGGACCTCCGTGTCCCACTCGAACGAAATCTTGGGGTTGTCGAAGGCCTTGTCCTGCATGATCTTCGACGCGCGCAGCGTGTCGCGGCGGTGAATGATCGTGACGCTCGACGCGAAGCGCGTGAGGAACGTTGCCTCTTCGAGCGCCGAGTCGCCGCCGCCGACGACGGCGATGGGCTTGCCGCGGAAGAAGAAACCGTCGCAGGTCGCGCACGTCGACACACCGTGTCCCATCAGCTTGCGCTCGGACGGCAGCCCGAGCAGCTTGGCCGAGGCGCCCGTCGAGATGATGAGCGTGTGCGTATGGACGACCTCACCGTTGACGGTGACGGCGAACGGCCGGCTCTCGAGGTCGACGGCCGTCACGTGTCCTTGTTTCGTCTCGGCGCCGAACCGCGCCGCTTGCGTCCGCATCGCGGCGATGAGATCGGGCCCCTGGACGCCGTCGGCAAAGCCGGGAAAGTTCTCGACGGCGGTCGTGATCATCAACTGGCCGCCGGCTTCGAGGCCCTCGATGATGAGTGGCGACAAATTCGCGCGGGCCGTGTAGAGCGCGGCCGTGAGCCCCGCCGGGCCGGACCCGATGATGATGACGTTGCGGACAGACGACATAAGAGGAAGGAGTATGGCTGATCGGCCGGCCGGCACGCCACGGCCGGACGCACACGCGCCCGAACCATCGGTCCCGGTCCCGGCCGAATCGGCCTGTCAGCGAATGACGGATGCGTGACGAATGAGGCGCGTCAGATGTGCTTGTCGACCATCTGCTTGAGCGTGCCCTTGTCGACGAGGCCGACGAGCTGGTCGACGAGCTCGCCGCCCTTGAAGAGCATCACCGTCGGAATGCCGCGGACCATGTACTTCATCGTGACGCTGGGGTTGTCGTCCACGTTGAGCTTGCCCACACTGACTTTACCGGCGTAATCGCCTGCCAACGCGTCGATCGACGGGCCCAGCGCGCGGCACGGACCGCACCACTCCGCCCAGAAATCCACGAGGACCGGAGTCTCGGCCTTGAGCACGTCGCTTTCGAAATTGCCGTCAGTAAACGTCTGGATGTGTTCGGAAGCCATGTCCCGTTCTGCCCTTTCGCTCTGGCCAGCTCACCAGGCCGTCCGACGGACGGCATCCAATCTGGCCCTTCGATACACTTTGACATATTCCCTGGCCGACGTCTCCCACGAGTGGTCCGCTGCCATGCCGGCCCGCACGAGCCGC
Organism: uncultured Acidobacteriota bacterium; assembly: GCA_937880585.1. Taxonomy (GTDB): domain Bacteria; phylum Acidobacteriota; class Vicinamibacteria; order Vicinamibacterales; family SCN-69-37; genus CALFMR01. The sequence continues at coordinate 10,198 of CALFMR010000481.1, read as the reverse complement.
AGCCACGTGTCGCGGTCGTCATGCAGCCGGATGGCCTGCTTCAGCGTCCGGACGAGCGATTCGGGCGTGAGCCGCCGGATCTTGAACCCGTTGGCGTGCTGCGCGCGCGTGGTGTACGGCCGGATCGTGTCGTCGAGCCCGCCGACCGCCGAGACGACGGGCACGGTCCCGTAGCGCAGGCTGTACATCTGGTTGAGGCCGCACGGCTCGAAGGTCGACGGCATGAGGAACAGGTCCGCGCCCGCCTCCACCAGATGGGCCAGCGCCTCGTCGAAGCCGATGTGGACGCCGACGCGCGCCGGATAGCGGGCGGCCCACTCGCGCAGAAAGCGCTCGAACCGCGCCTCGCCCGTCCCGACGAATACCCACGTCGCGTCGAGCGAGGCCAGGGCCTCGCTCGCGGCCTCGATGACAGCCAGTCCTTTCTGTTCGACCAGGCGTGACACGAGACCGATGACCGGCCGCGCCAGCGCGTCGTCGCCGCGCGCAAGACCGAAGCGGTCGAGCAGGGCACGCTTGTTCGCGGCTTTGCCCGAGAGGTCGTTCGCATCGAAGTGCGCGGGGAGAAGCGGGGCGGTGGCCGGATCCCAGACGCGCGTGTCGATGCCGTTCAGAATCCCTACATAGCGATCCCATCGCGCGCGCAGGACGCCCTCCATCCCCGCGCCGAACGTTTGCGTGCGCGTCTCCCGCGCGTAGGCCGGACTGACCGTCGTCACGAAGTCGCTGTACGTGATCCCGGTCTTCAGGAAGCTGAGCTGATTCCAGAACTCGCCTGTGTCGATCGCGAAGACCGACCACGGCAAGCCGAGCGCCGGCACGATCTCCCGCGGAAACAGCCCCTGATATGCCAGGTTGTGAATCGTGAAGACGATGCCCGCGCGACGGATGCGCGGAAAGGCGTCGGCCTCGGTCTGGAGCAGCACCGGCACCAACCCCGCCTGCCAGTCGTGCGCGTGGACGACGTCGATGGGACGCTCGTCGGCGTGTGTCTCGGCAAAGTGCAGCGCCGCGGCCGCCAGGATGCCGAATCGCTCCGCATTGTCGGGAAAATCGATGCCGCTTTTGCCGTAGTACCCGTCGCGATCGAAAAGCGCCGGCGCGTCGACCGCGACGACTCGTCGATCGGACGTGACGTCGGCGACGACGAAACGGACGTCGTGAACGAAGCGGCCGAGTCGAATCGTCTCGACCGGTCCCGGCGTGCCGAGCGCGTCGAGACCGCGATAGCGCGGCAGCACGATCGTCGTGCGGTGACCGAGCGCTTCGAGCGCCTCGGGCAGCGCGCCGGTGACGTCCGCCAGACCGCCGGTCTTGGCCCATGGCGAGACCTCGGACGCGACCATGAGCACGCCGAGCCGCGGGGCGCGGCCGGCGAGGCGAGGTACGGGACGACGACGCTCGGACACCGAGCCTGACGAACCCACAACCGCTGAAGTGTAACGTGAGACCGCGGCGACGGCACCTGGGGCCGCCGGCCGTACGCGGGCGTGCTGCCCGCGGCTACTCGTCGTCGCGCGAGGCCGCGGCGAGCGCCGGCACGCCACCGATGAAGCTCGGCGTGTGACTGGCGGCCCAGTCGAAGAGGTGCCGCGCTTCCCAGAAGCGCATCGCGCTATTGGTCGCGCCGAGCACGACGACGGCGAGCTGCTGGCCTTGAGGCACCTGCAGGAGCGTGGCGAGACAGTAACCGGCCTTGCTGATGAAGCCGGTCTTGCCGCCGACGACGTCCATGTCCGTGCCGAGCAGCTTGTTCGTGCTGTGAATCCAGAAGCTGCGCCTCGGCGACTGAATCTCGTACGTCTCGAGACGCATGATCGATCCAATGCGATCGTCGGACGCCGCGAACGCGATCAGGTGCGAGATGTCGTAGGCCGACGAAACGTTTGCCGCATCGAGGCCGGTCGGATCCGCGTAGTGCGTGTTCGTCAGACCGAGATGCACGGCCATCTCGTTCATACGATCGACGAAGGCCGCCGTGCCGCCTTCCGACGTGCGGGCGAGCACGCGCGCGGCGGCGTTGTCGGACGCGATGAGCGTCAGGTGCAGCAGATCGTCGTAGGTCAGCCGATCACCAGCCACGATGTGCGTCGTCGAAGCGCGCGTGACGTCGGCGCGCGTCACGGTGACGCGGGTGTCCATGTCCGGATCGTCGGCGAGAAACGTGACGACCGTCATGAGCTTCGTGAGGCTCGCGATCGAGCGCGAGTCGTGCGAGTTGCTCTCCCAGAGGACGGCGCCGGTATCCGGGTTGTAAATGATGGCGGCCGCGGCGCGAACGTCGGGCACGAGATTGCCGGCCGCGTCGGTCTTGTAGTGCGGGGTCTTCGCTTCGGCCAACTGGCGCGCGGCGGCGGCGCGGCGCGCCCGAGCAGCCGCGGCCGCACGCGCGAGACTCGTGCGCCTCGAGACGCGCGGCTTCGCCTTGGCCTTGGTCTTCGATGCGGTCGTCGTCCGGCTCGATTGCGCGGCCGACGGGGCGGGCATCGCCACCGCCCAGGAGAGGGCGAGCGCGCCGGCCAGAATCACGCGAACAACGCGGCGTCTCACGTATCGATGCCTCCAGGCAGTCAGGTCGCCGGCAACCTGCCGGCCGGGATGCCGTCACGGGATCCCAGGCCCAGCCGATCGACCGCCGCCGGTGCGGCTCGGATGGTAGCATCCGAAGTCCTTGTACCGCAATAGATAAGCGCCATCAATTCCCGTGCCGCCGGCCTCGCCGCCAGCCGGGATCCGTCGAACCGCCACGAACGGCCGCCAGCACATCGGGTCTACCCGCGTCTATCGACCAAAACCGCGCCCGAGTTCAATCGCGCGCGGTCGTGTCGGACGTTCGCGGAACAACCTCGGCGCTCACCCGCTTTGTGGGCGGACTTACGATTGTGCGCAGGCCGCCGTCGATCGACTTGGCGACGTCGCGCCGTCGAGCGCGGGCGAAATCCAATCGTTTGTCCGATCGATCCAGGATCGCCGTTCGATCGCGCGCCACGAAATCGCACGCCTCGGCGAAATCGGCGCAGGAAACGGCTGGAACGCGATCCGGCCGATCGCACGCGACACGGCACGTCGCTTGCTTAGCGTCGAGTCGAGGGACGGCATGAGTGTGGTGCGTCTGATTGGCTTCACGACCATGAGCTGCGGCTGCGTCTCGGGACGCTACCGCGAAGTCGGCTCGTTGCGTGAAACCACCTACATCGAGGAGAAAGGCGTGGGCTGCGCGGTGGCTGGCCACCAGCGCAACCAGCCGGTTGGAGCCGGGCGCGTCGCCCACGGCTTCGAGTCGGCCCGCGTCGGCAAGGCCTCGTAAACGCTTCCGACGGCCGGCCCACTCCGGGCCCGGCCGCTTCCCGGCGGCCGTCCGGCCGCGCGGCCTCTGTACTTTTTCGCGCCATCGTCCGACAATGCGTCAGATGGCGATTGCGCTCGTCGCTCCCCGGCCCCCGCAACCCCGCGCCGACTTCATGGCCGGACGATCGCGCGTTCGCCTCTATCACGGCGACGCGCTGTCGATTCTTCCCTTCTTCGACCGCTCGATCGGCGTCGTCGTCACCTCACCGCCCTACAACATCGGCGTGAAGTATCGAAGCTACGAGGACGACCTGCCGCGCGCGGAGTACCTGGCATGGACCGATCGCTGGCTGCGTGCCGTCTCACGCGTGATGGTCGATCAGGCGTCGCTCTTCCTCAACGTCGGCGCCAAGCCCACCGACCCGTGGATTCCGCTCGAGGTCGCGCAGGCGGCGCGGCAGCACTTCAAGCTGCAGAACACGATTCACTGGGTCAAATCGATCGCGATCGATCGCGCGTCAGCGGGAACCGGTGCCGGCTTGGATCATGACGTCGCGGTCGGTCACTACAAACCGATCAACAGCGATCGGTTCGTGAACGACTGCCACGAGTTCATTTTTCATTTCACGCCGAGCGGCCGGACGCCGCTCGATCGGCGCGCGGTCGGCGTGCCCTATCAGGATCCGTCGAACATCAAGCGATGGCAGGCGGCCGGCGACGGTCTGCGGTGCCGCGGCAACACGTGGTTCATCCCGTACGAGACGATCCAGAGCCGCGACCGCGATCGGCCGCACCCGGCCTCGTTCCCCCCGAAGGTGCCCGAGCAGTGCCTGCGCCTCCACGGCGTCGCGCGCGCCGGCGCGGTGCTGGATCCGTTCCTGGGATTGGGATCGACCGCCATCGCCGCCGTCAAGCTCGGACTCGACGTCGTCGGGATCGAGATGGACGCCGCGTACCTCGACGAGGCCGCGGCGCGCGTGCGCGAGGCGGCTACTTCTTCGCCTTCTTCGGCCGCGGCATCAGGTACGTCTCGCGGTAGTCGAGCCGCGCGACGTCCGGACGATCGACGTCAATCTTGATCGTGCGCTTGAAGCGCAGCGGGTCGGGATTCGACGGCGAGTAGCCGATGATGTAGTAGTCGCTCGTCTCGTTGTCGATCCGCTGCAGGCCGGACTTGAAGTCGTTCGTCTCGCAGATGCAGAACCCGCCCGTCTCGTCCGACAGCACGCGCAAGGAACTAATCTGCGTCATGTTCGTGTCGCGGATGTCGGAGTAGGCCACTGGCTGATTGAGGCTGATGTCCGTGCCCGCGCGCAGGCCGTGCGGGTCGATCGCGTAAAACGCCGTGTTGGCGCGACGCGCGGCGGCGACGAGCTCCGCGAGCTCGTGATCGAGATCCGACTCGGCGAATTCCGTCCGGCGGCGGTAATCGGGATCAGCGAGGGCATCGTACGGACTCAGCGTCGACTGCGGGTGCACGTTCGTCGAATCGGCGACCGAGCCGTCGCTCTGGTTGTTGGGATCGCCCTCGTCGCCGTCGACCTGGCCCATGCCCGTCATGCCCAGATCTTCGTACTGCTTCTGGATGGACTTGAAGCGCGCGTCCTGATACGGGTTGAACGAGTAGCCGTTGCTCAGATAGATGAATGACTTGCGGCGGTCGGCAATCTTGCCGAGCTCGCTGAGCATGTCGTAGGCCGTGCTGAACGCGACGTGGGCGTTGTAGCGGAGACCAGTCGGACCGCTCGCGCCTTCCATGAAGGCATCCTGGATGATGTCGTTGGCCGTCGCGGCACTCCCCATGACCTTGGCAATCGCCTCGTTGAAGCGCCGGTGCCCGAAGTCGTAGGCCGGATCGATCTCGATGGCCGACGTGCCCGTCGAGACGATGCCGACCAGGTCGTTGTCGTGCACGAGCGTGTCGCGCACCGTCTGGAGCAGCTGTTTCATCTGCGGCGTCTGCGACGCCTCGATGTGCAGGTCGTCGATGAAGATGATGAAGATGCGGCCCGACGCGTCGGTCGAGGGACGCGAGGGCGGCAGGATGAGCCCCTCGGTCGCCGCCGGCGCCGTGCCGGCCGCCGTCAACCCGCCGAGCGCGCGGCCACCGACGACCCTGACGAAGTTGGTGATGGCCTGAGGGACGCCGTCCTCGTAGACGGTGAAGTCCTTGGCGGTCAGGTCCGGAATGAACTTCCCGTCCTTGTCATGAACGAGGACGTCGGTCGAGACGTAGTTCGTCGTCGCCCGGAACACCGTCCCCTGCTGGCTCGCCGTCTGCTGCGCCGCCGGCAGGGCCGTCACCGCGACCGCCATCGCCAAGGTCAGCCCCAGCCGCTTGAGCGTCTTCACGTGCATGGTCATTGCCATCCTCAGGCATTATCGCCGAGCCTTGGGACGCGTGACCAGCCGACGGATGACGCCGGCGGCCGCCGCGGCGCCCGCGACGCCGACTCGGCAGTTCGGCGTCGACGGCGGCCCAGTCGGCCTCGACGGTTGGAAGCGCGGCGCGAACCGCTGCCTCGTCGCTCCACGCCCCCGGATTCAGACGTTCGACGCGCGCCATCAGCCGGTCGCGATCCTCGGGCGCCCGCGTACGGCGCGCGATGCGCGTGACGAGATCGGCGTAGGCCGCGCGGAGCCGAGCCGCCTCGGCGGCGCCCGCGACCTCGGCGAGCGCCGACCGGTCGTCGGCATCGACCTCTGGCTCGACGACCGGCGTTTGGACGGGCGGCGGGTCAGCGCGATCGGCCTGCGACGGCCGTGATCGGCGCGACGTGTTGCGCGAGGGCCGCGGCGGATGCGATGGCGGATCGACGCGCAGCGCGGCGGCGCCGACTTCACGTGCGAGGCCGGCCCAGTCGAAGACGAGATCCGGATGCGTGTGCGTCAGCGCTTCGCGCGCTTCCTCGTCGAGTGGACGCCGGCCAACGCGCAGATGGCTGGGACAACGAAAGAGGTAGAGCACGCGCGTGCGAGCCGGCCCCTGCGCCGGGCGGTACGCGTGCATCACATACGTGGTTTCGTAGCCGCGCTTGTCTCGAGTCGAGCGAATGAACGGCACGCGCGCCTACCTCTTCTTCCGGCCTCCACTGGCCGCGCGCGCCCGCGCCGCGGGCTTCTTCGCACCGCGCGTCGCCGGCCGAACGGCCGTTCGCGCCGCTCTTGCGGGACGAGAGGGCGCGGACGCCGTCCGCCGATCGGCGGGCTTCCGCGCCACCGGCCGTGCCTTCGTCGTCTTCGAGGCGGCCGCTCGCGCGGGTCGCGTGGGCTTCGGTGGCGGTGCCGACCGTCGCGCGGCCGCCGGCGTGGACGGCGCTTCCTGATGCATGCGGACGAGATCGAACCCTTCGGCCAGAGGCCGATACGTCCAGATCTCGGTGACGCGGGCCTGATGGGCCTCGCACAGCCGGCGCGCGGCGTCGTAGGCCGGGACCGGTACATAGAGATGGAAGGGCACGCGGGCGCGGGCGAAATGAACCCATTGGGCCATCGCCTCGAGGTTGTTCACCGACTCCCCGCTTTCGACCTCGACCAGCCCGGCCAGCTTGCGCCCGTCGGTCAGCACCAAGTCGGGGAAGAAGGTCGCCTGCCCCAGCTTCACCGGCGCGACCTGCTCGTCGCCCACGTTGGCGGCCACGTCGAACTTCTTGTATTTCGTCTGCAGGTGCCGGATGAGGCGGTCGTGCTCGAGTTGCTCTCGAACCGGCCGAACAAAGATGGGCGACACGCAGCCTCCCGCCGGTTAGGTCGCAAGCCCGATCCTGACAAAATTCGTCCGGGCAGCGAGATACCAGCGAGGCTAATCCTAGCACTACTCCCGCGCGCGCTACGACGGATCTTCGGCGATTTTGCGCGGTCCCGCGCCCCATAATGACGGCATGACGCTACCGGCTCCCCGGCGCCCCGTCCAGATCATCGGCGTGCCCCTCGATCTTGGCGGCGGCCGGCGAGGCGTCGACATGGGGCCGTCGGCGTTGCGCATCGCCGGACTGGGCGAGCGGCTGGCCGGCATGGGCTACGCCGTGACCGACCGGGGCGACCTGGCCGCGCCCATCCCGGAGACGCGGACGGCGCGCGACCCGCACAAGAAGTACATCCGCGAGATCGCGCGGGTCTGCCAGCGGCTCTATCAGCAGATCCTGCACGCGCATGCCGAGGATGCGCTGCCCATCGTGCTCGGCGGCGACCACTCGCTTGCGGCCGGGTCGGTTGGCGCGACGGCTGACGTCGTGGCGCGCCGAGGCGCCGCGCTCGGGCTCATCTGGGTCGACGCGCACGGCGACATGAACACGCCCGCGACGACGACGAGCGGCAACGTGCACGGGATGCCGCTCGCGGCGCTCCTCGGGTCGGAGCCGGCCGAGCTTGCGCGCATCGGCGGGCGGTCGCCGAAGGTCGACGCGTCACACACCGTGCTCATCGGCGTCCGCAACCTCGACGATCTCGAAAAGCAGCGCATCCGCGACGCGCGCGTCCACTTGTTCACGATGAAGGACATCGATCGCGACGGCATCGCGACGGTCATGGAGCGCGCGCTCGCGCTGGCGGGCGCGGGCACGGACGGCATCCACGTGTCGTTCGACCTGGACGTCTGCGACCCCTCGATCGCGCCCGGCGTCGGCACGCCGGTCAAAGGCGGCCTCGACTACCGCGAGGCGCACATGGTCATGGAGATGGTCGCCGACTCGGGCCGCCTCGTGGGCCTCGATCTCGTGGAAGTCAATCCGATCCTCGACGTCCAGAACCAGACCGCGATGCTCGCCACCGAGCTCGCGCTCTCGGCGATGGGGATGCGGATCATCTGACGTCAGAAGTTCGAAGCCAGAAGCCAGAAGTGGTTCCACAACGCCGATGGAGATGAAGAGACGATGACAGCCAGCGCACAGGAGCGCCCGATCTTTTTCGGGATCGATCTGCCGCACGCCAATACCGTCCATCCACGCGGCGTTCCCCTGCTGTTACGAGGCGTTCTGGCGTTGGCCACCGGGCCGGCGGCGCGCGTGCACATCCAGATTGCTGGTCGACCGCTCGTCTCCTCGCCGCTGAGCGACACGCGCGACGACGTTCGGGATCTCTATCCGCCCGCTCGTCTGCACGATCGTCCGTGTGGCTACCATCTCTACACGAGTCTTCCGGACGATCTGGACGACGGCGTCCATCAGCTCGAATTCTCTGCCGAAGATACCCGCGGCGCGATCATTCCGGTGGGGAGCCTCACGATTCGTCTGTCATCGACCGACGGCGATGTCTTCAACCCATTTCCAGACGGACATTTCTATTCTGCCGTCGTCAACGTCGGCGAACTGGCGCGCGAACGTGCGCGTGTGTGGCCGGACGAGCCCACGGTCGTCGGCATCGATTTCCGCCACGAGCACCAACGCCGGCTTCTGCTCGAGGACTTTCCGAAGTACGCCGGTGACTTCGACTATCCGTTCGACTTGCCTCCCGGCGCGCCCGAGTACGCGTATCGGCGCAACAACCCCGTCTTCAGTGCGTTCGACGCTACGACGCTCTTCGTGCTCTTGCGTTCGCTCCGACCCGCGCACCTGATTGAAGTGGGGTCGGGCTACTCGTCGCTGCTCATCGCGGACGTCAATCGCCGGTTCCTCGATTCATCCCTCGATTTCACCTGCGTCGAGCCGTATCCTCGGCCGTTTCTGAAGGACGGCATTCCGGGCGTGACGCGCCTCATTACGAAGCGTGCGCAAGAAGTTCCCCTGGACGAATACGAGCGACTAGGAGCGGGCGACGTCCTCTTTATCGATTCGTCACACGTCGGCAAGACCGGAAGCGACGTGAACCATCTCTTCTTCGAAGTCCTCCCGCGGCTGCGCGCCGGTGTCATCGTCCACGTACACGACATCTTCCTGCCACACGACTACCCCGTCGAACGCGTCCTTGGCGAGAAGCTGAGCTGGAACGAGCAGTATCTGCTGCGCGCGCTGTTGATGTTCTCCGACACGTTCGAGGTCGTCTTCGGCGCGAGCTACGCTCAACACTATTTCCCCGAGCTTCTCGATGAGGTCGCACGCGCGACGCTCAGCGGCAGCTTCTGGTTTCGAAAGGTGAAGTAAAGGCGCGACGACGGATAACGTGTGGGTGGCGCTCGTTTGGTCGCGGCCCGACCTGCCGCGAGAACGGGAATTACGGCAAGCGACAAGCTTACGCGGCCATCACCGGCTTGAATTCGTGATCCGCCAGCGGCGGCTGGCCGAGGGACGCGAGAAGCTCGTTGATGCGTTCCAGCGACACGTGAAGGTACGCAGCGAAGGGCCGGCCTTTGCGATACGTGACCTGCAGCGATCGCTCGGTCGTTCGGACACCTCGTAGACGGTCGCCACGACCAGCCGTTTGGCGTGGCCCGCCAGCCGAAGCCGTACTCGTCAGAAATGCCAAGAGGCCGGAAGCGATGTACTGACCTCGAAGCCCTTGGAACCCGCCAGCAGAAACGATTCCGCTTCATTGCGGAATCTGCGCGAGCGTAGCGACCGATGGCGAAGGTTGGTGGGCCGCGCTGGGATCGAACCAGCGACCCTCTGGTTAAAAGCGCGATCTTGGCCGATTTCCGGCGAAAGCCGCTGAACGCTAGAAATGGCGTTTTCGCGTGATTCATTGAGCAAACTCTCCGATTCGTGCCTTTCACCGGTGTTCACGATTTTTCTTGCAGCTCCGCTCAGATGTTCCCATACTGTTCCCACGTTTCTGTCTGGCCAGTAAGCCGGGTGTGGGAACCGTGAGGGTTCGTGACATGGGAACACCAAAGCCGTTGACGGATGCGACCGCGCGCGCGTTGCGCCCCGTCGCAGTTCGGCAGGACGTGCCAGACGGGCGCGTGCCCGGCCTCTACTTGTCCGTGCTGCCCTCCGGCCTGCGGCAGTGGACGCTGCGCTACCGCATGCAGGGCAAA
>CALFMR010000480.1 GCA_937880585.1 uncultured Acidobacteriota bacterium | reverse complement strand
CGAATCGAGCGCGTGCGGCGCGGGTGCGGCGGCCAAGCTGTCGCCCACGGCAGCCGTTGGCGTCGCGCCTGGCAGCGGCTCGGCGGCGAGACCTTCGAGCCGGACGCCGAACGTCTGCGCCTGCCGCTCGCTTGGATCGAACCAGACGACGAGCCCGGTCGCGAGCTGCTGGCGAATCGTCGGATCGTTCGAGGCGACGGCGAGATAGACGGCGTCGTTGTCGTTGGCGACGCCGACCATCGGGCCGTTGTCGACGCGTTGCAGCGCCGGCCAGTCGGCGGTCGAGCCGTCGACGACGAGCGACGCGCTTCGCCAGGTGGCGTCGAGCGAGGGATCGGCCGCGCGGGTCGTGGCCAGCGCGGATGCGGTAAGCAGTGCGGCCACGGCCAGCGGTCGCACCGTGGGCCACGCGGACGGGCGGTCAGACATCTCCGGCCTCGGACCGGCGGCGCGCTGGCAGGAACGACGCCGGAAGATCCGATTATCCGACAGACGCGGCCCGCGCGGCGGCCATTCGCCACAGGTGCATGACGGCATAGCTCCGCCACGGCCGCCACGACTCGGCGAGCGTGTCGGCTTCCGTGGCCGTCGCGTTGCCGAGCTCGCGACGCACGGCGACATCTTCTTTGGGAAACGCGTCCGGCCAGGCGAGCGCGCGCATCGCGATGTACTGCGCCGTCCACGGCCCGATGCCCGGCACGTCGAGGAGACGGCTGATCACGTCGTCGGGACGAGGCGCGTCGCGACGATCGAGATCGATCGCGCCAGACACGTGCGCCTTCGCCAACGCGACGAGACTTCGCGCTCGCGCGCCGACGATGCCGTGGCGGGCGATATCGGTGACGCGGGCAGTGGCGAGGCGATCCGATGTCGGCGAGAGGCGGCACAGGTCGGCGAACGGCGTGATGATCGGATCGCCGAAGTCCTGCGCCAATCGGCCGCACAGCGTCGTGGCGCCTTTCACGGTTACCTGCTGCCCGAGGATCGCGCGCACGCCGAGCTCGAATCCGTTGAACGCGCCCGGGACGCGAAGGCCAGGCGTCGCGCGGACGCCGGCTGCGAGACGCGCATCGCGCCGCAGGTGCCGCGCGATGACGTCAGGCCGCGCGTCCAGATCGAACAGCGCACGCACGCGCCGCAGCACGGCGGGCAGCGCGGGCGCGAGGTGTGACGGCAGTTCGACGATCACCGCGTGCTGGGCGCGTGCGTGGGTTACACGCAGCCATCCAGTCGACGCGCCGATCCGCACGGTCCGCGCGTACGCGGAGTCCGTCACGTGCTCGACGCCGGCGAAGGCACGCGCGCGAAGAAAGTCAAGGATGCCGGGCCAGTCGTACGGCGGGCGATAGGCCAGACGCAACGTCAGCGTTCCGCCGTCAGGTGCGGCGTCGGCACGGTCGGCGGCGTGCCTTCGCAGCCGCGTCGGCGGCATCCGGTAGCGTCGCGTGAAGGCGTCATTGAAACGGCGCAGACTCGCGAATCCGCTGGCGAAGGCGATCTCGGTGATCGGCAGCGTCGTCTCGGTTAAAAGCTGTTTGGCGAGGAGCAGCCGGCGCGTGAGCAGGAGCTGGATCGGCGGCACGCCCAGCTCCTGGCGCACGATGCGCCGGATCTGTCGCGCGCTGAGCTCGAACTCGTCGGCAATGGCCTCCAATCCGCGTCGTTCATCCGCGCCCGTCGTCTCCAGCCGTTCAACCATCAGCGCCGCAATCCGCGCCGCGTCGTCGACGGGCGCACTGCCGGGGGCGAGCTCGGGACGGCAGCGCAGGCACGGACGGAAGCCGGCCTGCTCGGCTTCGGCCGGCGTCGTGAAGAAGCGGCAGTTCGACGATTTGGGCGTGCGCGCGGGGCAGATCGGCCGGCAGTACACGCCGGTCGACGTGACGCCGACGAAGAAGACCCCGTCGAAACGCGCATCGCGCGCGGCCAGAGCCCGATAGAACCGGCGATCGTCGGCGACCACGTCCTCCACGATACGACCGCCGACGCGTCGCGACCAGCCATTTTCGGACATGGGAGCGCGACGGACTCGACGTCCGAAAGCGGCGAGCGGGTCTCACGCGAAGACGCGAAGATCGGGTCTCACGCGAAGGCGCGAAGGCGCGAAGGGACACAGATTTGTGGAGCCCTGGGCCTTCAGGCCCAGGGATCGAAAACTATCGGTTCAGGCGTTATCGTTGGAGACGAAACATGAGAAAGAGCATCACAGTCGGCGATCGGCATACGACGCCGACGGACTACGTTTACGCGCGGATGGATTCGCCGGTCGGCCGGCTCACCATCATCGCGAGCGACAAGGGCCTGGCGGGCGTCCTTTGGGACGGAGAAGATCTGCCTTTCATGCCGGCCGATGATCAGCGCGAAGATCCCGCGCACCCGATCATCGCGGAAGCCATGCGCCAGCTCCAGGAATACTTCGCCGGCCGGCGCACGACGTTCGCGCTGCCGCTCGACGTGACCGGCACGCCATTCCAGTTGAAAGTGTGGGACGCGCTTCGGACGATTCCGTTCGGCGAGACCCGGTCCTATGCCGAGATCGCCGAGCAAATCGGCCAGCCGCGAGCCGTGCGGGCCGTTGGCGCGGCCAATGGCCGCAATCCGATCTCGATCGTCACGCCCTGCCATCGCGTCATCGGATCGACCGGCAGCCTTACCGGCTTCGCCGCTGGTCTCGACACGAAGGCGCGCCTCCTGGCCTTCGAAGGCGCGCGGCTGCGTGCGCCGACGCGCCTAGGGCCCGGATAGTCGCGAGTCATCTTTCTTTCCTTGCTCGCGGGGCCCCACCCCCGCTCGCCCGCTCAGCGCCGCTCCTTTGTCGCGGACTTCTCTTGGTTGCTCGGCGCCCTCACTCCGTTCGGGGCCTCGCGGTGTCATCTCTACTTTTGTCTCACCCGGATCGTCTATCCTCTGGGCCACATCACCCGCGCGAACGTCGGCTCGTCGTTTCCCCCGAGGAGGGCGTCCATGAACGGCCTGGGCTGGATCGGGCGTGATCTGCGGCATGCGGTCAGGAGTCTGCTCCGCGATCGCACGTCGGTCGTGCTCGCACTCGTGGCGCTCTCGCTCGGCATCGGGTCGGCGACCGTCATCTTCAGCGTCGCTTACAGCGTGTTCGTCAATACGCTGCCGTACAAGGATCCCGGCCGCGTCGTGCACTTCTACATCACGGCCGCGGAACGGCCCGGGCGATCGGCGTGGTATCCGGTCGAGGAGTTCCTCGACTATCGCGCCCAGAACCAGGTCTTCACCGAAGTGCTCGGCGGCGCGAGCATGGAGGTCCTCTACCGACTCGACAACGGCACGTACCGCGTGCGCGGCGCCATTATCGATCCGCACGCGCTGCGCGTGCTCGGCGTGAAGCCCGTCCTCGGCCGCGACATGACCGATGCCGACGGCGCGGCCAACGCGCCACCGACATTCCTCATGAGCGACCGGATGTGGAACGAGCGTTTCAATCGGGATCCGAAAGTGCTCGGCATGACGCTCGAGCTGAACGGCACGTTCCGTACGCTCATCGCCATCCTGCCGCCGCGCGTGTTGCTCCACAACGCGGACGTCTTCTTTCCGACGACCATCACGCCCGATCTCACCGAGGCGATCGTCGGCGGACCCACCAACCAGCCGCTCGACGTCTGGACGTACGCGCGCCTGAGGCCCGGCGTCACCAAGGCGCAGGCGGCCGCCAACGTCGACGTCATCGCGCACAACGAAGCGCGCCTGCACCCGACGCGCTATCCGAAGAACTTCACCATCTCGGTCGTGAGCCTCGCCGACGCGTACACGGCGGAGAGCCTGCAGCAGATGGTCTACATCCTCATCGGCGCCGTCCTGATGCTGCTCCTCATCGCGTGCAGCAACGTCGCAAACCTGCTGCTCGCGCGTGCCGCGGCCCGCGAGACGGAGCTCGCCCTGCGCGCGAGCCTCGGCTCGTCTCGCGTGCGGCTGATGCACCTGCTGCTCGCCGAAAGCTTCGTGCTGGCCGTGGCCGGCACGCTCGTCGGCGGCGCGCTCGCCTTCGTCGGATTGCAGTGGGCCCGAGCCGCCATCCCGGCCGATTTGCTGCCGGCGGGCATGGCCATCCGCTTCAGCACGCAAGCCTTCTGGGCGACGATCGCCGTCACGATCCTGACGACGATCGTGTGCGGGATCGCGCCGGCGCTTCGCGCGGCACGCGGCAACCTCGGCCAGCGGCTCGCCGGATCGGGCAAAGGCGTCGGTCTGTCATCCGGACACGGGCGGCTGCGCACGATCTTCGTCACCATCCAGGTGACGCTCGCCATCGTCCTGCTCGTCGGCGCGGGCTTGATGATGCGGACGCTTGTCGCGCTCCAGAACATCGATCCGGGAATCGACACGACGAACGTGCTCGTCGGCCGCTTCTCGTTTCCTCAGAACCAGCGCGCGACCCCCGCCGAACGCGTCCAGTTCGTGCGTCAGGTCGTCGAGCGCGTGAGCACGATCCCGGGCGTGCTCGCCGTGTCGCCGTCGATCGCGTTTCCGCTCGAAGGGTTCGCCGTCCTACCCGTCGCCGTTCCGGGTGCCCCGTCGACGGCGCCGCACCAGTCATCGCTCGAGCTCGTCAACGACGCGTACTTCCGCGCGGTCGGTCTGCCGCTCACCGCCGGACGTCTGTTCGAAGCCTCCGACGTGGATGGCGCCCACCACGTGGCCATCGTCAACGGCGCGTTCATGCGCCAGTTCTTCGGCAACACGAATCCGGTCGGGCGGCCCATGTCGTTTCCCGCGTTCGATCGCGCGATGAGCCAGGGCAGCGCGCCAGGTCCGCCATCGCCCGTCCTCTTCGACATCGTCGGCGTCGTCGGCGACACGCGCGCGGGCGGGCTCGAACGCGATGCGCAGCCCGAGGTGTTCCTGCCGTACACGGCGGCGCCGTTCTCGACGGGCGCGCTGGTCGTGAAGGCCGGCGTCAACCCGCTCTCCCTGCAACACCGCATCGAACAGGCGATTTGGACCGTGGACCGCGGCGTTGCGCTCATGAGCGTCTCGACGCTCGACGACCTCGTCCATCGCGACGCATTCGCCGCGCCGGAATTCGGCTTCGGCCTGCTCGGGACGTTCGCCGTGATCGGCCTCGTGCTCGCGGCCATCGGCGTGTTTAGCGTCATGGCGTACAACGTGTCGCTGCAGACACGCGACATCGGCATCCGGATCGCGCTCGGCGCGGAACCGCGCGGTGTGCTGCGCATGGTGCTGTGGAAAGGCCTGCGGCCGGTGCTCGTCGGCGTCGTCTGCGGTGCCCTGGCGAGTTACGCGCTGTCGCGGCTGATGACCAATCAGATCTACGGCGTGAGCGCCACCGACCCGTGGACGTTCGCTGCTGTCGTCATCGTCCTGCTCGTCGTCGGCGCCGCGGCGTGCGTCCTGCCCGCGCGACGAGCGACGCGGATCGACCCCCTGACCGCGCTGCGCGCAGAGTGAATTGAAGCTCTCTTCGCGATCGCCGCGCCTTCGCGTGAGACCCCGCTGGCGCCTTCGCGTTACCAGCTCAGCACGAGGCCGCCGGTGTGGCGGAGCTCTTTCGGTGTGACGAGATCCAGGAACTCCTGGTGGGACATCGGATCGCCGCCCTTGGCCGCGCCGTTGACGAAGTCGTAGTCCTTGGCGAACTCGGAAAACGTCGGCCGCTTGGTCGCGATCTCGACGTAGAAGCGCAGGCGGTCGGCATCCAGGTTCATCGTCGGTTTGCGCGAGAGCGCGGCGCGGACGCGGTCGACGTCCTGCGAGGGTTCAACGCCACGTGATGCGGCTGGCGGATCGGCACGCGGTGGGCTGGACGCCGCTGGAACCGGGCGTTGCACGCTCGCCGACGCGGTCGACGACGATGCGGCGTTCTGTCTGCCGGTCTGTGCGCTGACCGCCGTCGCGCTGCAGTTCATCAACAGGGCGAACGCGGCGGCGCAGGCCGCCGGCCGCCAACCGGCCGCGGGGCGGGTCGTTCGCGGGCCACGTGGGGCCGGAATCGGCACTCTGTCACTCTAGCCCACCCGGGCGTCGTCGTGGTGACGAGGTTGCTGGACGAGGGAACGGCACCTCGGGCACGGGTTCGCGTCCGTTCGGCGCATAATCACCGCGCTCCGATGTCGATCGCGCCCGCTTCCGTCCATCCGCCACGCTGGCGCCGTACCACGGTCGTCGTCGCTGCCGCGATGCTCTTGTGGCCGGCGGCGACGGTGTATCACGACACGGCGTGGGCCATGCACGTCTGGACGCGGCTGCGTCAGACGCATCGCGCCGCGCCCGACAGCGCCGACGACGCGACGAATCGCGCGTTGATTCCGTATCTCCCGCGCGAGGGCCCGATCGGCTTTTCGGTCGCTTCGGTCGGCGCGCGTCCATCCGCCGACCAGTTGCGCATCGAGCAGTTCCTTCAGTACTCGCTCGCGCCGCGGCTCCTCGTTCTCTCGACGAATCAGGCGTTCGTCCTCGAGTACGTCGCACCCGACGCTTCGGTGTCGCTCGCGCACGACCCCACGTTCGCGCTCGTGGCATCGAGCGGCGATCGCCTGCGGCTCTTCCGCCGCGTCAGGCGATGACGATCGGCACGGTCGCCGCGTGTCTGCCGTTGGTCGCGGCGCTCTTGTTCGCGCGGGTGCTCGAGCGCGACTGGCGCGGTTGGGGCGTCGCGCTGCCCGCGGCGCTCGGTGCGATGGCCGGTCTGTCATCGGTCGTGTTCTGGCTGCTGCTCGTCGCGCCAATCGAATCGCGCGCGCATCTCGTCGCGATCGATGCGACGGCGTGGATGGGCCTGACGATGGTCCTGGCGTGGCGCGCGTTCGTGCGCGGCGCGTCGCTCCGTGCCGATCGCGATAGCGCGCCCGTGCCGATGTCCGGCGTGCGGCGCGTGCCCGTTGGCGTCTGGCTCGCCGCGACGTTGGCACTCGCGCTCGCGGCCGTGGCGCTCGTTCGTGTGGCGGCATCGGCGGCCACGCTGCCGCACGGCGAATGGGACGCGTGGGCGATGTGGAACGCGCGTGCCCGCGCGATCGCGATCGGGTACCCGTCGGCATGGCGGCCCGTCGTCCACGCGATGCCGCATCCGGACTACCCGCTGCTGCTGCCGGTGCTCATCGCGCGATTCTGGATCGATCTGGGCCGCGAGACCGTCGCCGTGCCGATCGCGGTCGCCGCCGCCTTCGGCGCGGCCACGGTCGTCCTCGCCGCGTGTTCCGTCGGACGCCGTCACGGCGCCGCGCGTGGATGGCTGACGGCCGCCATCCTGCTCGCGAGTCCCGCATTTCTCACGGCAGCGGTGTCGCAATACGCGGACGTTCCGCTCGCCTTCTACTGGCTCGCCGCCTTCGTCGCCTGCGACCAGGCGATGCGATCGCGGCGACCGATCTGGTGGGCCGCGGTGGGCCTTTCACTGACGCTCGCCGCGTGGACGAAGGACGAAGGCATCGCCATGCTCTTGCTCGCCGTCGTGACGCTCGGCGTCTGCATGGGTGGATCGCGCGCGTCAGGCCGCATGGCGCGCGTCGCGTGGTTCGCGGCGGGGGCGCTGCCCGCGGTCGTCGCCGTCGCGTCGTTCAGATATCTGATGCCCGGGCCGAGCTATCTCTTCTCGCACCTGTCGTTCGCCGACGTGATCGCGCGCGTCCGAAGCCTCGCGCGGTGGCGCACGGTCGCGGAAGCGATGGGCGGCGAGATCTGGCTGGGCGGTGCCGCGCGCATCGGCATTCTCCCGATCACGGCGGTCGTTGCCGTCGCGTTGGGCCGCCCGCGCCACTGGCCATCCGCGGGCGTCGTCGCCGCGGTGTGCGTCGCCGGCATGCTGGCCATCGACGCGGGCGTTTATCTGCTCCTGTCACCGAACCTCGTGTGGCACCTGAGTACGTCGGTCGATCGCGTAATCGTTCAACTCACGCCCGCGGCCGTCTGGACGCTCCTCACACTGGCTGGTCCTTCGCCGCACGCGACGACCTAACGCACGCGGCCGGCGGCGTTCTCGAGCACGACGTTCGACAGAACCGCCGTGTCGGACGTGACGGGCAGGTGCGAGCAAAAGCCGATGCCGACATAGAACGGCTCGTCGAGGTGCAGCGTGATCGGCGGACCGAACTGGTGCATTGGTTCACCTTCGAGGCTCACGAACAGTGCGAACGCGTCGCCGCGCTTCTCGATGCCGATGCGCCGCGCCATCACGGTGACGAGGCTGTCCGGGCTTGCGCCACCGGGCCGGCCGCGGCCGCCGATGCGATACTCGGTGTCCTTGATGCGGACGTCGCGCTCCGGACGCACGGCGAGATGAATCATTCCCAGTCCGTGCAGCGCCACGATCGCTTCCTTCGCGTCATCGTCCAGGCTCTGGCGGATGACGAGGACGGCTTTGCGATCGCCGTAGCCTGACGGATCGGGATAGCTGATGTCGGCCGCGAGCGAGACGTCGCCCGACATGCGCTTCCAGAGATAGCGGAACTCGTCGCGCGTGTACCAGATGTTGTAGCCGGCCGAATCGATCGTGTAGCGACCGGTCGCGGCGTCGAAGCTCGCGCGCCCGGGCACGAGCGCGGCGCCGACGTCCGCCTGCCCGTCGAAGATGCCGATGGGCGTATTGAAGATGCGGCTCGGACGATGGAAGTCAGGCGGTGGCGCGACCTGCTGGTGCGTGTCGGACCCCGGGATCGCCCAGTCGGGCACCGCGGGCTGCTGTGCGTGAAGGATGGAGACCGCGGTGCCGATCAAGGCGACCGCGGCCAGGAGAAAACCTCGAAGTACCCGTGCCGGAGTGGTGCGGATGGTCTGAGGCATGCGGCATGTAAGCACGGCGGCCCGCGATGACTCAAGCGCCATCGTGTGCCCGCTGCGTCAGCGCACCGGCGCTTATTGCACGTCGGTTTTCTCTCCTCGAAAAAACCAATGGACGCCATACCGGTCGGCAAGATGTCCATAGATCCCGAATGGCATGTCCCGCAAATCGTCAAGCAGCTCAGGGTCTGCTCCCGACGCGAGCCTGTCAAAGAGTGCTCTCAACTCTTCGTACGTCCTGCCGCTGACGTACATGCTGACGGTATTGCCCTGTTTCGGTGTTCGTCTGGGATGGAGCCAGTCCGCGGCCGAAAACGCCACAACGCCGCTTTTCAGGTGGGCGTACGCCACCTTGCGATGCTGCTCGGGAGGCATCTGGTCCTTCATGGGCGCGTCGCCGACTTTCGTCAGCGTCAGGTCGCCGCCCAAACAGGATTGGTAAAACGCCATGGCCTCGGCACAATTGCCGTCGAATAACAGGAAGGGTGTGAGTTGAATCATGACTGCTCCTTGTGGTTCGAACGACTCGCGGCCACTCGGCGTGCGAGAAACTGGCGTTCGGCGCCGTTCCGTGCGAGCGCCAGCGCCGCGGAGAAGTGTGCGTACGCGGCGCGGCGGTCGCCGGCGCGAAGTGCCATCTCGCCCCTGGCGGCCGGATAGAACGGGTAGTGCTCGATGCGGGCGCGATCGGCGATGGCGTCGAGCGCCTCCAGTCCGCGCTCCGGGCCGTCTCGCTGGCCGATCGCGATCGCGCGGTTGAGCGCGACAACGGGCGACGGCGTGATGGCGAAGAGCCGGTCGTAGAGCGAGACAATGAGCATCCAGTCGGTGGCCGCCGCCGACCGGGCCGCGGCATGCGCGGCCGCAATCGCGGCCTCGAGATGCCAGGCCGTCACGTGCGAGCCGGCAGCCGATCGTTCGAGTCGCGCGAGTCCTTCCTCGACGAGCGCGCGATCCCATCGCGACCGGTCGTGCTCGATGAGCGTCTGCAGATCGCCGGCTTCGTCAACGCGCGCCGGCAAACGCGCGGCGTGCAGGCACATGAGTGCCACGAGCGCATCGGTCTCCGGCGTGGCGGCTGGCGGATACTCGCCGAGGAGTCGCGCGAGCCGTAGCGCATCGGCGCAAAGATCCGCGCGGACGGTCGTCTCGCCTGAGGCACCGTGATAACCCTCGCTGAAGAGGAGGTAGAGCGCGCGCCGGACCGATGCGAGCCGTGTCGTGAAATCGGCGTCCGCCAGGTCGAACAGACGGCCCTCCGATGCGAGCGCGTGCTTGCCGCGCGCGATCCGCTTCTCCATGGCGGCGCGGCCGACGAGGAACGCGGCCGCGATCTCGCTCGCGCCGAATCCGCAGAGCACGTTCAGCACGAGCGCGATCTGTGCGTCCTCCGCCAGCCGCGGATGGCAGCACGAGAACATCATCCGAAGCTGTTCGTCGCGAATGGCCGCACCGGCGAACGCTTCGTCGATGACCGGATCGAGCGTTCCGCCATGTTCCAGCACGCGCACGACGTCAGGCGCGAACGTCCGTGCCGTGCGCTCGCGGCGGATGACGTCGATGGCGCGATGCCGCGCCGTGGCCATGAGCCACGCCGCCGGATTGTCGGGCACGCCGCGAATCGGCCACACCTCGAGCGCGCGGCAGAAGGCGTCCTGGACGACGTCCTCGGCGAGCGTGAGGTTGCCGAGGCCGAAGATGCGCGTCAGCGCCGCGACAAGGTGTCCGGCTTCGCGGCGGAAAAGATGGTCCTCGATCTCCACGGAACGCGCCTTAGGTGGCGATCGACCCGACCGGGCGGACTTCCACCGATCCGCCCTGTTCGGCGATGGGGCAGTCCGCCGCGAGCCGCGCGGCTTCGTCGAGGTCGCGGGCGTCGACGACGAGGACGCCGAGGACGAGGTCTTTGCTCTCCGCGTACGGGCCATCGGTGACGGTGCCCTTGCGGACCACCTTGCCGGCGGGATCGAGGGGCTGGCCGCGGCTTTTCAGATGCCCTTGCGCCTCGAGGCGGCGAATCCACGCCAGCCATGTCTGCAGGCTCTGCTGCGCACGCTCGGGCGTGCCCATGGCCGCGCGCCGGCCTTCGGGTGTGGATCGGAACAGCAGGACGAATTCGCTCATCGGGTGCCTCCTCGTTTGGGGCGTCGATGGATCGACGTTCGACGAGCGCCCGGCCGGACAGGCTTCCGCGCTTTCGCCTGGTGCGCTGTCGCGTCCACCCGCGCCGGCGCCGACGATCGCGCAGGGGCGCGTGCCGTCGTCCGCGTCCGAACGGCCGCGGCACGGTCGGCGGCCACGACGTCCTGCAGTGCGTAGGCTTCGCGCAGCCAGTCGGTCAGGGGCGCTTCGACTTCGTCGCGGTGGCGTACGCGCAGCACGTGCGCGTATTTCGTCTTTGACGAAGGCGTGACCCGCCGGATCTGCGGCGCGTTGACCGGCCGTCCGAGGAAGAGGCAGACCTCCAGGAATTTGGGGCGTGGCCTGACGAAAAAATAGCAGGTCGTGCGCGAGAACATGATCGAATGGTGGGACGCGTAGATGCGCTGGTTACCGAGTTCCGCTGCGGCTTCGCGCAGACGCTCCCAGGCGTCCTGCAGATCCTCAGGGAGATCCCGCGTCAGCGCCGCCTCGGTCGTCGTCCAGCAGTCGTGCGATTCGCCGGGGCGGAGGGGTTCTTTGCAGAAGAAGCACGTTCGGGCCGCCATGCGCTCATTCTAGAGGGCGCCCGCGATACGGCTTGACAATGTGTGTTGCAACACGTATTATCTGGCCATGGCGCGCGGGCTTCAGCACGAGATCAAGCAGACCCGGCCGTGGGGCAGCCTCGAGGAAGAGGCGATGCTGAACATCTCGCGGACCTCGGCGCTGCTCGACCACGCGTTGACCCAGGCGTTCAAGCCGTACAAGGTCACGCCCACGCAGTACAACGTGCTGCGCATCCTGCGCGGGGCCGGGCCGAACGGGCTCTGCCGGATGGAGATCGGCGAGCGGCTCGTCCGTCCCGTACCGGACGTCACGCGCCTGCTCGACCGGATGGAACAGACCGGCTGGATTCGCCGCCATCGCGGCGGCACGGACCGGCGGTTCGTGACGACCGTGATCGCGCCCAAGGGGCTGGCGCTGCTGTCGAAGCTCGACAGCGAGATTGGCGCGATGCACCGGCGGCAGATCGGACACCTGGGCGAGGCCGACCTTCGGCAGCTCATCGAGCTCCTGACCGTGGCCCGCGATCGACCCGACGGATAACCCCCGCGGCCCGGCCACATGTGTGTTTACACACGGAGATGATGCGTGTTTGGGCGCTGAGTAA
>CALFMR010000479.1 GCA_937880585.1 uncultured Acidobacteriota bacterium | reverse complement strand
TCGTTCATCTATCCGTCGAGTCTTGCCGTGCGCCGCAACGTGCCGGTCCGGTTTCCGGAATGGACCCGAGCCTCCGAAGACCTCGTGTTCTGCCTCGACCTGCTTCTCATCGGACGCATTGCCTCGTTGAACGAGCCGTTGACGGGCTATCGCCGGCACACGGCCAGCCAGTCGCACACGCACCGGATCGAGCTGCAGCGGCACGCCACGATGGAGCGTTGGCTGGCCGACAACGCGGCGAAGCTCGCGCCCGCCGACGCGCAGGCCATTCGCGCCAACCGGCTGCAGCGTGTCGTCGACGCGGGCGTGCTCGCCTACTACAGGAGAGACTGGCGCGAGTTCTGGGCGCTCCGGGAGTATCTTGCGGCGCGCGACGCGCTCTTGCACGAACGACTGCGCCGGCGTCCGTACCCGCGATGGATGTACTGGGTCGTGGATCGAGTGCGGCCCTGACGCGCGCGATGTCACGCGCCGAGTGCCGACGGCCGGACGTCCGATGATAGGTCGTCGCGCGTTGGGCGTCCGCTCGCGCCGGGTATAGGATCCCCTCCGATTGGAGGGGGCGTGCACGTTCCACGAGTTGTCATCGCCGCGAGTCTCGCGGCTGTCTGCACCCTGACCGCCTGCAGCCGAAAGGCCGCCTCGTCCGCGTCGGTCCCGACGCCGGCGCACCGCTACACGATCGCGACCGTCGGCAAGGTCGAAGGCATCGCCTGGTTCGAGGACATGAAGAAGGGCGTGCAGAAGTTCGCCGCCGACACCGGGCAGGAAGCGTTCATGCAGAGCCCGGCGCAGGCCGACGGCGCCCAGCAGGTGCAGATCATCGAGAACCTGATCGCGCAGAAGGTCGACGCCATCTGCGTCGTGCCGTTCTCGGTCGAGGCCGTCGAGCCGGTCCTCAAGAAAGCACGCGATCAGGGCATCCTCGTCATCGCGCACGAGGCGTCGTCGGCCCAGAACGCCGACCTGATCATCGAACCGTTCGACAACGCCGCTTACGGCCGCCATCTGATGGAACGCCTGGCGCAGGAAATGGGCGGCGAAGGCGATTACGCGACGTTCGTCGGCAGCCTCAATTCGAAGTCGCACACCGAATGGGTGGACGCCGGCGTCGCGTACCAGCGCGAGAAATATCCGAAGATGCACGATGTCGCCGACAAGATCGAGGACTACGAAGACCAGAACAAGGCCTACCAGAAGATGAAGGAGCTGCTCATTGCGCACCCGACGCTCAAGGGCGTGCAGACGAGTGCGATGGGCACGGCGGCCGGTGCCGGCCTCGCGGTCGAAGAACGCGGCCTCCAGAAGCAGGTCGCCATCGTCGGCACCAGCCTCGCGTCGGTCTCCGGCCAGTACATCAAGAGCGGCTCGGTGCGGATGATCTCGTTCTGGGATCCGGCTCTCGCCGGCTACGCGATGAACAAGATCGCGGTGATGATGCTCGAGGGGCAGAAGATCACGGCCGGCACCAACCTCGGCCTGCCCGGCTACGAGTCGCTGGTGCAGTCGAAGGACAAGCCGAATCTTTTCTTCGGCTCGGCCTGGATCGACATCACCAAGGACAACCTCGACCAGTACATGCAATGACGCCGCGTTCGTCCGATCGTCCGTTCCTGTCGCTCACGGCGATCGGCAAGTCCTTCGGCGGCGTTCGTGCGCTCGACGACGTCTCGCTCGACGTCTCGGCCGGCGAGATCCACTGCCTCGCGGGGGAGAACGGGTCGGGTAAGTCGACGCTCATCAAGGTCATCGCAGGCGTCCATCGGCCGGACCGTGGCTCGATTGCCATCGCCGGACAGCCGGTCGCGTCGCTGACGCCCATCAGCGCCGTGCGTCAGGGCGTGCAGGTGATCTATCAGGACCTGTCGCTCTTTCCCAATCTCACCGTCGCCGAGAACCTCGCGATCAACTCGCTCGTCGAACATCGCCGGACGCTCGTCCGGTGGCGCGACGTCCGACGTACGGCCGAGCACGCGCTCGAGCGCCTGCGCGTCTCGATCGATCTCGATCGGCTCGTCGGCGACCTCCCCATCGCGGAGAAGCAGCTCGTCGCCATCGCGCGCGCCCTGCTCCAGGACGCGCGACTCATCGTCCTCGACGAGCCGACGACGGCGCTGACCGGCGTGGAAGTGGACGCGTTGTTCGCGCTCGTGCGCGACCTCCAGCAGCGCGGCGTGGCCATCCTCTTCGTCACCCACAAGATGCGCGAGATGCTGCAGGCCGCCGACCGTTTCACCGTGCTCCGAAACGGACGCGTCGTAGAGTCGGGACCCGCGGCGGAGTTCGACGAGGCACGGCTGACGCACGCGATGACGGGACGCGCGATCGGCGAAACGCGATTCGACGGCCGCGTGGACGCGAGCGCGCCGCCCCGACTCCGCATCCGCGATCTCACCGGCCCGATTCTGCGCGGCGTGACGTTCGACGTGCGGCCCGGCGAGATCGTGGGGCTCACGGGTCTGCTCGGCGCGGGCCAGGGCGAGCTCGCCGCGCGCGTGGCCGGGCTCGAGACCAGCGGCACCGGCGAGATCGCCGTGGACGGCGCGCCGCTGCCGGCGTGCACCGTGCGCGCCGCGGCTCGCGCCGGCATTGGCTACGTGCCGGAGGATC
Organism: uncultured Acidobacteriota bacterium; assembly: GCA_937880585.1. Taxonomy (GTDB): domain Bacteria; phylum Acidobacteriota; class Vicinamibacteria; order Vicinamibacterales; family SCN-69-37; genus CALFMR01. The sequence continues at coordinate 12,439 of CALFMR010000479.1, read as the reverse complement.
GGCTGCGCGAAGGGCTGTTCCTCGATCGCTCGATCGCGGACAACGCGAACGCGTCCAGCCTTCGAGCGCTGACGACTGGCCTGCGGCTGTTGTCGACGCGTCGCATGCGGAGCCAGGCGGACCGCTGGATTCACGACCTCGGCGTCAAGGCGCCATCGATCGACGCGCCCGTGCGCCAGTTGTCCGGCGGCAACCAGCAGCGCGTCGTGCTGGCGCGCGTCCTCGCGACTCGTCCGAAAGTTCTCGTGCTCAACGGACCCACCGTGGGCGTGGACGTGGGCGCCAAGGAAGAGATTCACGCCACGATTCGCCAGCTCGCGGCCGGCGGGCTCGCGGTGCTCATCGTCTCGGACGATCTGCCGGAGCTCGTGCAGTCGTGTAGTCGCGTGCTCGTCTTTCGACACGGGCGCGTGACTGCCGAGCTTGGCGCGGCCGCGCTCACCGGCGATGCGCTGCAGGAGCAATTGAGTGCGGCGCACTGACCTGCGCGGGGCGGGTCGCCGATGACGAGTCGCGTGCGCCGGCTGTTCGGCCGGCACGAGATGGTGCTCCTCGGCGTCACCGTGTTGTTGTCGATCGTGATCGGCGCACTCAACCCGGCGTTCTACTCGCTGCAGAACGCCTTCGATTTGCTGAAGACGAGCGTGCCGCTCGGCATCCTGACGATTGGCCTGCTCGTCGTGCTGATTTCCGGCGGCATCGACATCTCGTTCCCTGCCATCGCGGTCGCGGGCATGTACATCACGTGCACGCTCGCGATCGACGTGCGCAGCCTGGACCATCTCCCCGCGCTCCTCGCCATCTCCACGGCGATCGGCCTGGCTCTCGGCTTGTTCAATGCGGTCCTGATCCACTTTTTCCGGCTGCCGGCGCTCATCGTGACGCTCGGTACCGCCAGTGTGATTCGCGGCGCGCTGCTGGAGTTCGTCGGCACGAGGACGATTACCAACCTGCCGCCGTCGATCATCGCGTTCTCGCGCACGAACCTCTTCGAGGCCACGCTCGCCAATGGGGCATCGGCTGCGCTGACCGTGTCGATTCTGTTCTTCGCCGGCGTCGCGATTGCCGTGGCGCTGGCCTTGCGGTACACGGTGATTGGCCGCGGCGCGTACGCGGTCGGCGCGGACCTCGCGGCGGCGGAACGCGTCGGCTTCAACGTCCGCCGCATCCACCTGTTCGTGTACGGGCTGATGGGTGCGTTGGCCGGCCTCGTCGGCATCATCCACGCGTCGATCATTCGGAACGCCAATCCGCTCGATCTCGACGGCCTCGAGTTGACCGTCATCGCAGCCGCCGTGATCGGCGGCGCCAGCATCACCGGCGGCCGTGGCACCGTGACGGGCGCGCTGCTGGGCGTGGCCTTGATGGTCATCATGGACGGCAGCCTCGTGCTCGTCGGCCTGCCGTCGCAATGGCATCAGGTGTTCATCGGACTCGTCGTGCTCGTCAGCACGAGCATCACGGCGCTCCGGACGCGAAGCGCCCGCGCGGGCGAGATCGCGCGATGACCGGCAGTCGTCTGCCGGTGGGAGCGGCCCTCGTCAATCGCGTGCTCGGCGGCGGCATCCTCGGACGGACGCCGTTCGCCCGGCTCGTCGTCTTCACCGTGGCCGTCTTCGTGTCGATGACGCTCCTCGTCGGCAGCGATCGGTTTCTCACGACGGCCAATTTCCAATCGATCGCGTTCCAGCTTCCGGAGCTCGCGCTCCTGAGCTTCGCGATGATGCTGTCGATGTTGACGGGCGGCATCGATCTCTCCGTCGTCAGCGTCGCCAACCTGTCGAGCATCGTCGCGGCCATGACGATGGTGCACGTGCTGCGCGGACCGGCGGGCGCTGGTGGAGACGCCATCGCGATTGCGGCGGGCGTTGGTGCTGGCGTCTGCACGGGTCTCGCGTGCGGCCTCGTCAACGGTTGTGCGGTCGCCTTTGTTCGCGTGCCGTCGATTCTCGTCACGCTCGGCACGCTCCAGTTGTTCACGGGTCTCGCGCTAGTGCTCACCGGCGGGCAGGCGATCATTGGCCTCCCGGACAGCTTTCAGTGGCTCGGGAACGGCACGCTCCTGGCGGTCCCGGTGCCGTTGTGGCTGTGCGCGGCCGGCGCCGCTGTGATGGCGGTCGTCATCAATCGCACCGCGTTCGGCGTCGAAGCGCGTCTCGTCGGCACGAATCCGATCGCGGCGTGGTTCGCGGCGCTGCCCGTGCGAAGCGTGCTCGTCCGCACCTACGTGACGACCGCACTCGTTTCGAGCGTCACGGGCCTGCTGATGGTGTCGCGCGCGAATTCCGCGAAGGCCGACTACGGCTCGTCCTATCTCCTGCAATCGATTCTCGTCGTCGTGCTCGCGGGTGTGGATCCGGCGGGCGGGTCCGCGCGTGTCGCCGGCGTCGGCCTGGCCGTGTTCGCCTTGGAGCTGCTCAGTTCAGGATTTGGCATGATGCGTCTCACGAGCTTCGCGACCGAGCTCGCGTGGGGCGCGTTCCTGCTTCTGGTCATGGTGATCAACAGCGTTCTCGAGCGCAGGGGGAAGTGAGCATGAAGAAGTTTCTCAACGAGGCCGAGCGGTTCGTGCCCGACATGATCGAGGGCATTCTCGCCGCGCACCCCGGCCGGCTGGCGTCGGTCGCCGACGACCTGCACTGTCTCGTGAAAGGCGGCCCGAAGACGCCGAACAAGGTCGGGATCGCGAGCGGCGGCGGCTCGGGGCACCTGCCGCTCTTCCTTGGGTACATCGGCGACGGACTGCTCGACGGCTGCTCGATCGGTGACGTCTTCCAGTCGCCGAGCGCTGACCAGATGCTCGAGGTCACCCGCGCGATCGACGCCGGCGCTGGCGTGCTGTACATCTACGGCAACTACGGCGGCGACGTGCTCAACTTCGACATGGCGACCGAGATGGCTTCGATGGAAGACATCACCGTCGAGACCGTGCTCGGCGCTGACGACGTCGCGTCGGCGCCAAAGACGGAAGGGCAGAAGCGCCGCGGCGTCGCCGGAATTTTTTATCTCTTCAAGTGCGCCGGTGCGTTGGCGGCTGAGCTCGCGCCGCTCGCCGAGGTCAAGCGTGTCGCCGAGAAGGCCGCCGCGAACGTTCGCACGATGGGCGTGGCGCTGACGCCGTGCATCGTGCCGCAGGTGGGCAAGCCCGGGTTCGAGCTGGGCGAGGGTGAAATGGAAATCGGCATGGGCATCCACGGCGAGCGCGGCATCCGGCGCGGTCCGCTCGTCACGGCCGACACGATCGTCGACGAGATGCTGCCGGCGATTCTGGACGATCTGCCTTACGAGCGCGGCGACGAGGTGTCCGTCCTCGTCAACGGCCTCGGGGCGACGCCGAAAGAAGAGTTGTACATCCTGTTCCGCCGCGTCGCGCGCGAGCTTCAGCAGCGCGGCATCACGATCTTCAACACCTATGTCGGCGAATTCGCGACCAGCATGGAGATGGCCGGTGCGTCCATCTCCCTATTGAAGCTGGACGACGAACTGAAGCGGCTCGTGTCGCGTCCGGCCGATACGCCGTTCTTCTCGCAGCCGCAGCTCTGAGGGCCGTGACCATGAGTATGGACGTGCTGGATCTGTACGGCGCCGCGGGGGCGGTACACGCCGTCCGGCTACTGATGGACGAACACCGCGATCGACTCGTCGCGCTCGATCAGGCGATTGGTGATGGCGATCTCGGGCTGACGATGCCCAAGGCCTTTGCGGCCGCCGACGACTACGCCGCGAGCGCGTCGGCCGTCACGCCCGGCAAAATGCTGATGCAGGCCGGCATGGCGATGGCCAAGGCCGCGCCGTCGACGATGGGCACGCTCGTGGCCACGGGGTTCATGCGCGGCGGCAAGGCGGTCGCCGAGGCGGCCGCGCTCGACACATCGGGACTGGCGTCGTTCTTTCGCGCGTTCACCGCAGGCATCATGGAACGAGGCAAGACCCAGCTCGGCAACAAAACCGTCGTCGACGCGCTCGATCCCGCCGCGACGGCGCTCGAAGCCGCTGCCGCGCGTGGCACGGATATTCGCACGGCACTCGCCGAGGCGGCGACGGCCGCCGAGCACGGGCGTACCGCGGCGCGGCAGATGATGTCGCAGCACGGCAAGGCGGCCGTGTTCCGCGAGCAGACGATCGGCATCGACGATCCCGGGGCGGCGGTGGGCGCACTGATCCTGCAGGGATTCGCAGCGAGCGTGCAGACGTGAGGCGTGCGGGCCGTTGCCGTGGGTGTGATACTGGGAATGACCTTCCGTCCCCGAGGGTATTCCATGGCACGCCGTGACCGTCCATCCCGCTCCCGCACACCTGACGCCGAACAACGGCACCGTGAAGCCGCGCTCGACGAGACACTCGCTGACACGTTCCCGGCCAGCGATCCGCTGTCCTCCGATCCGAATCCCGATGATGAAACCGCCATGCCGGGCGCGACCGCGATTGGCGTCGATGATGTCGTCGAACGTGGCGGCGGCCGGAAGTTGACGGTTGCGTTGATCGGCGCGACCGGCTTCGTCGGGTCGGCGCTCCTCAACGAAGCCTTGCGCCGCGGTCATCGAGTGACGGCCATTGTTCGTCACCCTGAGCGGCTGGTGGCGCGGCCTGGTGTGACGGGCGTGGCCGCCGACGTAAACGACCCCGCGCGCCTCGCATCGCTCGTGCGAGGTCACGACGCGGTCATCAGCGCGTTCAATCCCGGTTGGAAGAATTCGAATCTGCACGACGAGCAGCTGCGCGGCACGACGTCCATCATCGCCGCGATCGAACAGGCCGGCGTGACGCGCGTCTTGTGGGTGGGCGGCGCGAGCGGCCTCGAAGTCGCGCCCGGCGTGCGAGGCATCGACAATCCGGATCTACCGGACTGGGTGCGGCCCGGCGCGCTCGCGACCATCGAGGCGCTGGAGCAATTGCGCCGTACGCGCAACCTCGACTGGTCGTTTCTCGCGCCCTCCGCCGAGCTGACACTGGGCGAGCGGACCGGCACGTTCCGCCTGGGCGGCGACCAGCTCCTCGTCGACGCGACGGGGCGGAGCCACGTCTCGGTGCAGGACTATGCGATGGCGATGATCGACGAGCTCGAACGTCCGGCGCACGTCCGCCAACGCTTCACCGTTGGGTATTGAGCGCGCGTTTCAACAGCCGAATTGACGCCGCGAAGGCGCCTCCCCAACTTCTGGCTTCGCACGTCTAATCTGATGCTACGCGCGCGGGACGAGGTCGCAGGCCTCGGCGATGATCTCGAACGATCGCAGCCGTTTCGTGAAGTCGAACAGATCGGACACGACCATCAGCTCGTCGGCGCGTGTGCGCTCGAGGAAAGCCTCGATGCCTCGTCGCACGGTCGCGGCGTCTCCAATGACGCTGCACGCAAGCATCTCGGATGCCCGCGCCTTCTCGGGCGGCGACCAGTACTGATCGATGTCGTCGATTGGCGGTTGGAGCACTCGACGGGCGCCCCGCGCGAGATCGGCGAACGACATCTGCTGTGACGTCGCCAGGTGCCGCGCCTCCTCGTCGCTGCCGGCGGCCACGATGTTGATGCCGGCGAGCGCGTAGGGCGCGGCCAACTGTCGCGACGGCTTGAAGCGATCGCGGTAAAGGGCGAGTGCCATGTCGAGGGCGGCCGGCGCGAAGTGCGAGGCGAAGCCGAAGGGCAGTCCGAGGTGCGCCGCGAGCTCCGCGCCGAAGAGGCTCGATCCCAGGATCCACAGCGGCACCTCCGTGCCCGAGCCGGGAACCGCCTCGACACGCTGTCCCGGCCGCACGGGTCCGAGGTACGCCTGCAGCGCGACGACGTCCTGCGGAAAGCGCTCGGCGGCCGCCGGATCGCGTCCGAGCGCCGAGGCCGCGGCCGGATCCGTTCCCGGCGCTCGGCCGAGGCCGAGATCGATGCGTCCGGGGAACAGCGTCTCGAGGGTGCCGAACTGCTCGGCAATCACGTACGGCGAATGGTTCGGCAGCATGACGCCGCCCGCGCCGACGCGGATCGTCCGCGTGGCGCCGGCGATGTGCGCGAGGACCACCGACGTAGCGGCCGTCGTGACCGTGGGGAAGTTGTGGTGCTCGGCGACCCAGAAACGCTGATAGCCCAATGACTCGGCGTGTTGCGCGAGCATCACGGCTTCGTCGAGCGCCGCGCGTCGATCGCCGCCCTGCCGTACGCGTCCGAGCTCGAGAATGGAAACGATCATGTCCGCATCGTGCCGGGCGCGTGCGCTCCGCGTCAACCGCGGGCGCCGCTCGCCGGCGTGGCAAGTCGTCGCCGGAAGTGTCAGCGCGCGGCCGGCAGCGCGAAGGCCGTGAGTTTCGCGAACGAGGGCAGGACGACGTAATGGCGGCCGTCGATCGCGTAGGTCATCGGCGACGCGTGGACGTTCTCGCCGATGTGCGCGTCCCAGAGCACCCGTCCGTTGTCCGCGTCGATCGCCATGAACCGATCACGGTCGTCGCTCGTGAACACGAGTCCGCCGGCCGTCGAGAGCACGCCCGTCCACCCCGGGTTCGCATACCGCACCTGCCACCGCATCGCGCCGGTCCGCGCATCGATGGCGCGCAGCGCGCCGTAGTGCGGCTCGTCCGATCCGGCGGCGACACCACCCATCGTCCGTACGCCTCGGGCGACCGCGCCGACGGGATTCGTGTAGAACACGCCGCAGCCCTCGCGCGCGGTGACGAAGAACAGGCTGCGGTCCGGATCGAACGACGGCGACATGAAGTTCGTCCCTCCGACGTCGTCCGGACACACGAGCGTGCCGCCATCGGGCGTCGCCGGAAGCGGAAGAGGCATGGGCCGGCCTTCCGCGTCAACATCTGTCGCCCACGTCGTGTGGACGAACGGCGTGGCGACGAGGCGCTCGCCCGTCGCGCGATCGAGGACGTAGAAGAACCCGTTGCGGTTGGCGAGCATCACGACGTGCCGGACGCGCCCGCCAATCGTCAAGTCGGCCAGGACCGGGATCTGGTTCGAGTCCCAGTCGTGCGTGTCGTGCGGCGAGAACTGATAGAACCAGCGGAGCGCGCCCGTCGTGGCATCGAGCGCGACGATCGAGTTCGTGAACAGGTTGTCGCCAGCGCGTCCCGATCCGTCGAGTGGAGGACTGGGATTGCCGACGCCCCAGTAGAGGAGGTGGAGCGCCGGATCGTACGTGCCCGTCAGCCACGTCGGTCCGCCCGCGCGCACGGCGGCGCCGCGCGGCCACGTGTTGCCGCCGCGCTCGCCGGCGTTCGGCACGGTCCAGAAGCGCCACCGCCGCTCGCCCGTGTCCGCGTCGTACGCGTCGATGAATCCGCGCGCGACGAACTCGCCGCCCGAGATGCCCGCGATAACGAGATCGCCGACGACGAGCGGCGCCGAGTTGCCGGAGTAGCCGTCGGCGACGTCCGCCATGGGGATGTCGAACACGACCGCGCCCGTGTGGCGGTCGAGCGCGACGAGATGCGCGTCGAGCGTCTCCATGAACAGCCGATCGCCGCGAATGGCGAGGCCGCGGTTCGACGCGTTGCAGCACAGATTCAACACGTCGGGAAGCTGGCGGTCGTAGCGCCAGATCTGACGTCCGGTGCGCGCGTCCACCGCGAACGCGACATTCAACGCCGCCGTGAAGTACAACGTATTCTCGTAGAGCAGCGGTGTCGCTTCGAGCGGCGCCAGGTCGCCGACCGGGAACGTCCACGCTTCCTGCAGTCCGGGCACGTTGACGCGCGTGATGCCGGTGAGCGGACTGTGCCGCCGGCCCGTGTAGTCGCCCGAGTAGGTCAGCCACTGATCGGCCCGATCGAGACCGCGTTCGATCTGCCGCTGGAAGCCGCATGCCGCGGCCAGCAACGCGGCCAGGAGGAGCGCCGCCACCCGGCCTCCGCTCGTTCGTTCCGTCACGACGCGAGACGTATCCATTGGCGGTGCGATAGTACAGGAAGGTGTCGCGCGTGAACTACGAGGATCTGATGCGCCGCGCGGTCGCGCTGGCCCGTCGTGCTTCGGCCGCACATGAAACGGCCGTGGGCGCGCTCGTCGTGTGGCAGGGCGACATCATCGGTGAAGGCGAGGAGCGTGTGCGCCGGCTCCTCGATCCGAGCGCGCACGCCGAAGTCATGGCCATTCGCGCCGCGTGCCAGCACCGCGGGTCGCTCGATCTCGACGACGGGACGCTCGTGACGACGGTCGAGCCGTGCGTGCTCTGCGCGTACGCGATCCGCCGCACGCGCCTCGAGCGCGTCGTCTATGGCGTGCCTGCCGGCGAGGCGGGCGGCGCGACCTCCGCCTATCGTGTCCTGACCGATCCGGCGTTCGGCTCGAATCCGCCGCCGATCGTCGTGGCCGGTGTACTGGCCGACGAGTGTCGCGCGGCGCTGGAGTACCGGCGACGCCGGGAATCGACGTATGACGACTGATCGCGATCGAAACGGAGGACCTCGGACCGTCCGACCGCGCGTTCGCTGCGCGTGGGCCGGCGACGATCCGCTGATGTGCGCGTACCACGACGAGGAGTGGGGCGTTCCCGAGCGCGATCCCCGCGTGCTGTGGGAGACGCTGATGCTCGAGGGATTCCAGGCCGGGCTGTCGTGGGCCATCGTGCTGCGCAAGCGTGACGGGTTCCGCCGCGCGTTCGCCGGATTCGATCCCGACCGCGTCGCGCGCTTCACGACGCGCGACGTCGATCGCCTCGTCGCGGATCCAGGCATCATCCGCGCGCGCGCCAAGATCGAGGCGACGATTGCCGGCGCGCGGATCTTCTGCCAGATGCGAGATGGCGGTGAGGACTTCGCCGCCTGGGCGTGGTCGTTCACCGGCGGACGAACCCTTCGCGGCGACGGTCGATCGATTCCCGCGCAGACGGCCCTCTCCGACCGTATCTCGGTCGAGCTGAAGCACCGCGGCTTCAAGTTCGTGGGGCCGACGATCGTCTATGCCTGGATACAGGCCGTCGGCATCGTGAACGATCATCAGACGACGTGCTTCAGACGCGGGAAGGTCGATCCCCGGTCATCGCGTTCGCGCCCGTGAGCCCCTTTCGTGACATGATGGCGCCTTCCCCTTTGATCAAAAGGAGCTCTCATGCCGGATCAACCCATCAAGCCCGTCGAGCCGCCAGCCTCCGATCGCGCCAGCAACTGGCCTGATCCCGATCGCGAACGCGCTCAGCCCGGCGACGTCCTCGGCATCGAGCGTGGCGGCGAGACGACGTCGCTCGGCGAAAGCGCCGAAGACGAAGACAAGCGCCGCAAGGACGCCGAGCGGGAAGTCGAAGGCCGCAAGTAAAAGCGCGCGCCGCGTGAGAATTGACAATCACGCCGGCACCGACTCAGACTCGATCCGATGTCACGCCGGGCCACGACCGCGGTCGCGTTGTTTCTCGCGCCCGTGTTGGCCGTCTCGACGCTGGCCACGTGCATGGCGGCGCCCGCGACCGCACCACGCATGCAAATGGCGTGTTGCAGCCACGGGCACGATCACTGCCCGATGCACGAGGCAGATGCGGGGAGCGCCGCGGATTGCTGCCATGACGGCGGCGTGCGTCATGAGCAGCTGAACGTCGCGGAGCAGCAACCGGTGGCGACGATGAGCCTCGCGTTGCAGCCGGTCGCCATGCTGGTGCCTCGCGAAGCGATGCCACCTCTCACGACGGGCCGCGTCCGCGGTCCGTATGCGGACCGCTCCACGAGTCCACCGTCGCCAGCGCTATCCCGTTCGACTGTCCTCCTGATCTAGTTCTTCGCCCTTTCTTCTCCTGAGAGTCCGTCGCGCGCGGCTGGTCATGGCCGCGGGCGTGACGTGGGCCTCGTCGCGCGTGCGCGCACGAGGGCCCCTCATCCTGGTTGGAGGGTCGATGAATTCTGCAGGGTTCTTTCGAACCGTACGTGTTCGGCGCCAGTCCCGACGGGCCGCGCTCACGATCGTGGCGACGTTGATATGGCCGGCGGCAATGGCCGCTCAACAAAGTGAACCGCCCACGCCGTTGTCGGCGCTCATCCACGAAGTCGAACAGCGCAATCCTTCCATCGCCGCGTCGCGAGACGCGTGGCAGGCGAGCACCTACGCGCCCACGCAAGCGGGCGCGATGCCCGGTCCGGAGCTGATGGTGCAGCAGGTGGCCGTCGGCAGTCCGAGGCCCTTTGCTGGTTTTTCGAACAGTGACTTCGCGTACATCGGCGTTGGCGTGTCGCAGGAGCTGCTCTATCCAGGAAAGCGCGCGCTGCGCGCCGAGGCGGCGGGCCATGACGCGGAGGCGGCGCGGGCCGAGTCCGGTTCGGTTCAACGAGAGGTCGTGGAGGCGGTGAAGCTCGCCTATGTGCAGCTTGCGTATCTCCAGCAGACGCTGCCCATCTTCGATCATCACGACCGACTGTTGACACAGGTCGAACAGATTGTCGAGTCGCGGTACCGGGTAGGACAAGGCAGCCAGCAGGATGTGCTGAAAGCCCAGTTGCAGCACACGAAGATTCTGCAGGCGATCGCGGATCGCCGCCAGCAGGAGGGCATGACTCAAGCCCGATTGAAGCAGTTGCTCGGCCGAGCCCAGGACACACCGGACATCGTCGCCGAACCGCTTTCACTCACACCGTTCCCCCTCAGCGCTGCCGAAGTGCAGCAACGCACCCGCGAGCAGAATCCAGATCTGGAGGTTCGCTCGGCGATCGTGGAGCGCGAACGCACGCAAGTCGCGCTGGCGCACAAGGCGTCCAGGCCGGACTTCGCCGTCCAGTACATGTACCAACACACCGCGAGCGCGTTTCGTGACTACTACATGGGCACGTTCAGCGTCCGGCTGCCGAATCGTGCCGGTTCGCGCGCGGCTCTGGCCGAAGCCGAGGAGCGGGCGCAGGGCGCGGCGCAGGCGATGCAAGCCGAGGTGCAGCGGGTCCTGGCCGACGCGCAGCAGCAGTATGTCGTCCTCCAGGGATCGCGCGAGCGCGTGACGATTTACGAGGACGGCTTGATGCCGCAGGCGGAGGCGACGTTCCAGGCCGCCATGACCGCCTATGCATCGAACCGCGAGGACTTCGAGGCGGTGCTGTCCTCGCTCGCCGACGCGCTCGACGTCGACCTCGCCTACTGGCAGGAAGTGGCCGATCACGAATCCGCGCTCGCTCGGCTGGAGCGGCTGACCGGGGCGGTGCGGCCATGACTCAGCAGCCTGTCGACACCACCGGGCGGTCGTATCGGACCGCGTTTCTTCTCGCCTGCGCGGCCATCGTCGTTCTTGCGATCGGCATCGCGGCCCTGGCGTGGCGCCTTCACCGTCAGACCGCGCCGCCGGTGCCGCCGCCATCAACCGCGGCGGCCGCTGGGACGACGACTACGCCGAAGTCAGACGAGGCGCTGATCACGTCCGCGGCGCCGCCGCTGGCGCCGATCCAGCTTTCGCCGCAGCGGATGCAGAGCATTGGCGTCCAAATCGGACGCGTCGCCGACCGCGTGGTGAACGACGACCTTCGCCTGACCGGTACGGTCGAAGTGAACGAGCGTCGCGTCTCGTACGTGCAATCCCGCGTCGCCGGCTGGATCCGCGATGTCCGCGTCGATGCCACCGGCGACCTCGTCCGCCAGGGCCAGACGCTCTTCACCATCTACAGCCCGGACCTCGCCGCGACCGAGCGCGAATATCTGCTGGCGAAGAAGAATGCGAGCGAGCTCGCGCACAGTCCCGTCGCCGGTGTCGCGGCCGGCGCGGCGTCACTGCTCGACGCGGCGCGCGAACGTCTGCGGCAATGGCAGATCGCACCGGCGGAGATCGCCAGGCTCGATGCATCCGGCGAGGTCTCGAACGCGCTCGCGATTGACGCACCGGCGAGCGGCTATGTCACCGAGAAGCACGCGGTTCCCAATCTGTACGTGCAGCCCGACACGAAGCTGTACACGATCGCGGATCTCTCTGACATCTGGGTGGTCGCGCAGGTGTTCCAGAACGACGCCGGCAAGATCAGGCCGGGCGACCGCGCGCGGGTGACCGTCGATGCCTATCCCGGTGTGACATTTGCCGGCGGTGTCGACGATGTCCTGCCGCAGATGGACGCGGCGACGCGTACGCTGCCGGTGCGACTGGTGTTCTCGAATCCTGGGCTCAGGCTTCGACCGGGCATGTACGTCAACGTCACGATCGCCTTGCCGCTCGGCCGGCATCTCGTCGTGCCCGCGGCCGCCGTCTTCCATTCGGGCACGCGCAGTCTCGTCTTCGCGTACGGCGGCGACGGCCGCATCACGCCGAAGGAGATCGAGGTCGGCCCGCGCGTGGGTGACGAGCAGATCGTGCTCGAGGGCATCGACGCGAACGCGCCGATCGTAACGTCCGCGAACTTCCTGATCGACTCCGAGGCGCAGTTGCAGGCAGCTGCCGGCGCGTTTGCGCCGCCGCCAACGGCCGGGGGCGGTACCACAGAGACGAGCCGCCCGGGTGTGGCGCCGGCCGCGCTCGGCATGACCACCGATCCCCCGCCGCCCCCCACCACGCAGCCC